>NZ_CP193663.1:1852500-2004250 GCF_051106465.1 Streptococcus sp. KHUD_016
GCTCACCTGAGGCTACTCGCCTCGACTACCTGTGTCGGTTTGCGGTACGGGTAGAGTATGTTTAAACGCTAGAAGCTTTTCTTGGCAGTGTGACGTCACTAACTTCGCTACTAAACTTCGCTCCCCATCACAGCTCAATGTTATAGATATAAGCATTTGACTCATATCACACCTCACTGCTTAGACAGACACTTCCATTCGTCTGCTTTAGTTAGCCTACTGCGTCCCTCCATCACTACATACTCTAGTACAGGAATATCAACCTGTTGTCCATCGGATACACCTTTCGGTCTCTCCTTAGGTCCCGACTAACCCAGGGCGGACGAGCCTTCCCCTGGAAACCTTAGTCTTACGGTGGACAGGATTCTCACCTGTCTTTCGCTACTCATACCGGCATTCTCACTTCTATGCGTTCCAGCACTCCTCACGGTATACCTTCTTCACACATAGAACGCTCTCCTACCATACCTATAAAGGTATCCACAGCTTCGGTAAATTGTTTTAGCCCCGGTACATTTTCGGCGCAGGGTCACTCGACTAGTGAGCTATTACGCACTCTTTGAATGAATAGCTGCTTCTAAGCTAACATCCTAGTTGTCTGTGCAACCCCACATCCTTTTCCACTTAACAATTATTTTGGGACCTTAGCTGGTGGTCTGGGCTGTTTCCCTTTCGACTACGGATCTTAGCACTCGCAGTCTGACTGCCGACCATAATTCATTGGCATTCGGAGTTTATCTGAGATTGGTAATCCGGGATGGACCCCTCACCCAAACAGTGCTCTACCTCCAAGAATCTTTATGTCGACGCTAGCCCTAAAGCTATTTCGGAGAGAACCAGCTATCTCCAAGTTCGTTTGGAATTTCTCCGCTACCCACAAGTCATCCAAGCACTTTTCAACGTGCCCTGGTTCGGTCCTCCAGTGCGTCTTACCGCACCTTCAACCTGCTCATGGGTAGGTCACATGGTTTCGGGTCTACGACATGATACTAAGGCGCCCTATTCAGACTCGGTTTCCCTGCGGCTCCGTCTCTTCAACTTAACCTCGCATCATATCGTAACTCGCCGGTTCATTCTACAAAAGGCACGCTCTCACCCATTAACGGGCTCGAACTTGTTGTAGGCACACGGTTTCAGGTTCTATTTCACTCCCCTCCCGGGGTGCTTTTCACCTTTCCCTCACGGTACTGGTTCACTATCGGTCACTAGGGAGTATTTAGGGTTGGGAGATGGTCCTCCCAGATTCCGACGGGATTTCACGTGTCCCGCCGTACTCAGGATACTGCTAGGTACAAAGACTATTTTAAATACGAGGCTATTACTCTCTTTGGCTGATCTTCCCAAATCATTCTTCTATAATCTTTGAGTCCACATTGCAGTCCTACAACCCCGAAGAGTAAACTCTTCGGTTTGCCCTCCTGCCGTTTCGCTCGCCGCTACTAAGGCAATCGCTTTTGCTTTCTCTTCCTGCAGCTACTTAGATGTTTCAGTTCACTGCGTCTTCCTCCTCACATCCTTAACAGATGCGGGTAACAGGTAGTACCTGTTGGGTTCCCCCATTCGGAAATCCCTGGATCATCGCTTACTTACAGCTACCCAAGGCATATCGTCGTTTGTCACGTCCTTCTTCGGCTCCTAGTGCCAAGGCATCCACCGTGCGCCCTTATTAACTTAACCTTATTTTTTGACCTTTCAGTCATAAACTCTTTTAATACTACAGCGTTTCGGTTTATTTTCTTGTTACTATTTGATATAGATATTCAATTTTCAATGTGCATTACTTGGTGATCTCTCACCAATGGAGCCTAGCGGGATCGAACCGCTGACCTCCTGCGTGCAAAGCAGGCGCTCTCCCAGCTGAGCTAAGGCCCCACAAGACCTCTCAAGACTAAACAAGACCAATGTGCAGTTCCTTATCCTTAGAAAGGAGGTGATCCAGCCGCACCTTCCGATACGGCTACCTTGTTACGACTTCACCCCAATCATCTATCCCACCTTAGGCGGCTGGCTCCTAAAAGGTTACCTCACCGACTTCGGGTGTTACAAACTCTCGTGGTGTGACGGGCGGTGTGTACAAGGCCCGGGAACGTATTCACCGCGGCGTGCTGATCCGCGATTACTAGCGATTCCGACTTCATGTAGGCGAGTTGCAGCCTACAATCCGAACTGAGACTGGCTTTAAGAGATTAGCTTGCCGTCACCGGCTTGCGACTCGTTGTACCAGCCATTGTAGCACGTGTGTAGCCCAGGTCATAAGGGGCATGATGATTTGACGTCATCCCCACCTTCCTCCGGTTTATTACCGGCAGTCTCGCTAGAGTGCCCAACTGAATGATGGCAACTAACAATAGGGGTTGCGCTCGTTGCGGGACTTAACCCAACATCTCACGACACGAGCTGACGACAACCATGCACCACCTGTCACCTCTGTCCCGAAGGAAAACTCTATCTCTAGAGCGGTCAGAGGGATGTCAAGACCTGGTAAGGTTCTTCGCGTTGCTTCGAATTAAACCACATGCTCCACCGCTTGTGCGGGCCCCCGTCAATTCCTTTGAGTTTCAACCTTGCGGTCGTACTCCCCAGGCGGAGTGCTTAATGCGTTAGCTGCGGCACTAAACCCCGGAAAGGGTCTAACACCTAGCACTCATCGTTTACGGCGTGGACTACCAGGGTATCTAATCCTGTTTGCTCCCCACGCTTTCGAGCCTCAGCGTCAGTTACAAGCCAGAGAGCCGCTTTCGCCACCGGTGTTCCTCCATATATCTACGCATTTCACCGCTACACATGGAATTCCACTCTCCCCTCTTGCACTCAAGTTAAACAGTTTCCAAAGCGTACTATGGTTAAGCCACAGCCTTTAACTTCAGACTTATCTAACCGCCTGCGCTCGCTTTACGCCCAATAAATCCGGACAACGCTCGGGACCTACGTATTACCGCGGCTGCTGGCACGTAGTTAGCCGTCCCTTTCTGGTAAGATACCGTCACAGTGTGAACTTTCCACTCTCACACTCGTTCTTCTCTTACAACAGAGCTTTACGATCCGAAAACCTTCTTCACTCACGCGGCGTTGCTCGGTCAGACTTCCGTCCATTGCCGAAGATTCCCTACTGCTGCCTCCCGTAGGAGTCTGGGCCGTGTCTCAGTCCCAGTGTGGCCGATCACCCTCTCAGGTCGGCTATGTATCGTTGCCTTGGTGAGCCGTTACCTCACCAACTAGCTAATACAACGCAGGTCCATCTGGTAGTGATGCAATTGCACCTTTTAATTGACTATCATGCAATAATCAATTTTATGCGGTATTAGCTATCGTTTCCAATAGTTATCCCCCGCTACCAGGCAGGTTACCTACGCGTTACTCACCCGTTCGCAACTCATCCAGAGAAGCAAGCTCCTCCTTCAGCGTTCTACTTGCATGTATTAGGCACGCCGCCAGCGTTCGTCCTGAGCCAGGATCAAACTCTCATTAAAAGTTTGAGTTCTCACTCATTTCTGTCACTGACAGATTTATTGTTTTTCATTGTTCAGTACTATAACATCAGTTATAGTGCCCTGCACATTGGTTCGTCTTGTTCAGTTTTCAAAGGTCTTTGTCACTCATTCTCTCTCAAGCGACAACTATATTAGTATATCACAGCCATCTGTCTCTGTCAACAGATTTTTTAAACTTTTTTCAAGTTTTTTTAACCACAATACACCCATAGTCCGTACGGGATTCGAACCCGTGTTACCGCCGTGAAAAGGCGGTGTCTTAACCCCTTGACCAACGGACCTGAGCTTTTCGACTCTTTCTATTATACCTTCTTTTCTCCCTTTGTCAAGAACTTTTTTCCATCCTATACAAATTCTTGGAAGACAATCAAAAAGAGCCAGACTATCTGACTCTTTTGATTTTTAATTCAAAGGGCCTTCTCTTACTCTCCAAGAAAGGATGAGCTCATATCCCTATATTTTTCCTACTTATTTAGAAATCTGCTTCAGCATGTTTTCAATATGCTGAATTGATTTTTCACGTCCGAGCAAGAAAATGGTGTCTGGTAATTCTGGTCCATGCATTTCACCTGAAACGGCGATACGGATTGGCATAAATAGATTCTTACCTTTAATACCTGTTTCTTTTTGGACTGCTTTGATTTGTGGGAAGATGTTTTCTGTCACAAACTCCTCATCTGTCATTGCTTCTAGTTTCGCTTTGAAGGCTTCTAGAACAACCGGAACGGTTTCTCCTGCCATGACCTCGCGCTCAGCATCTGTCAGTTCTGGGAAATCTGAGAAGAAAAGGTCTGTCAATGGAACGATTTCGTCCACTGACTTCATTTGTGGTTTATAGAGTTCCACCAATTTTTCAGCCTTATCAGTCAAACGTCCTGCTTCTTCTAGGAATGGTTTTGCCATCTCAAAGATAGTTGCTAAGTCAGCTCTCTTGATGTAGTCGTTACTCATCCAGTCTAGTTTCTTCTGGTCGAAGGCTGCTGGAGACTTGCTGAGGCGATTTTCATCAAAGAGCTTGATGAGTTCTTCACGAGAGAAGATTTCATCTTCCCCACCAGGATTCCAACCAAGAAGGGCAATAAAGTTAAAGACTGCTTCTGGAAGGTACCCTTTCTTACGGTAGTCTTCGATAAATTGAAGGGTATTAGTATCGCGTTTAGATAACTTCTTACCAGTTTCAGAGTTGATAATCAAGGTCATGTGACCGAACTCAGGTGCATCCCAACCAAGCGCTTCATAAACCATGAGCTGTTTTGGGGTGTTGGCAATGTGGTCATCTCCGCGAATAACATGGGAAATTTGCATGTCATGATCATCGATGACAACGGCAAAGTTGTAAGTTGGGTAGCCATCTTTCTTCTGAATCACCCAGTCACCGCCGATGTTGCCACCTTCAAACTCGATATCATCTTTGACCATATCATGCCATTTGTAGATACCAGATTCATTAACAGCCAAACGAACAGTTGGGATGATACCGGCTGCTTCACGTTCTGCAATGTAAGCCGCCTTTTCTTCTTCGCTCATGCCAAGATATTCATTGATGTAGCGTGGTGTTTCGCCAGCTTCTTCTTGGCGTTCGCGCTCTGCTGCCAACTCTTCTTCTGTAACGTACGATTTGTAGGCTTTTCCTTCAGCTAGCAATTGGTCGATGTATCTTTGATAGAGTTCCAAACGCTCTGATTGGCGGTAGTTTTCATGAGTTTCTGGACTTTCATCCCAGTCAATTCCCAACCAGCGAAGATTTTCAAGCTGTGAACGTTCACCATCCTCGACATGGCGTTTACGGTCAGTATCTTCGATACGAATGATAAAAGTTCCACCATGATGGCGTGCGTAAAGGTAGTTAAACAATGCTGTACGGGCATTTCCGATGTGTAGGAGTCCTGTTGGACTTGGTGCGTAGCGTACGCGGATATCTTTTGACATAGTTTCTCCTATAAAGTCTCTAGGCGTCTGCCTTTTTGCTTTCTATATTATATCACAAGTCTCGCCTGAGTCCAATGTCTACGAATAAAGAGAGTAAAAAGAGTGGACAAGCCACTCTTTTCTTCTATTATAGACGTGCGTTAAGCTCTTTGCTCAATTCTTCAAATCCTGGTTTTCCAAGAAGGGCAAACATGTTACGTTTGTAGGCTTCAACACCTGGTTGGTCAAATGGGTTGATGGCATTCAAGTAACCTGAAAGGGCAATTGCCAATTCGAAGAAGTAGATCGTGTAACCAAGAGTGAAGGCATCTTGCTCTGGAAGGGTGACGTACATGTTTGGTACATCACCGTCAGTGTGGGCAAGAAGAACACCGTCAGTTGCTTTTTTGTTTACAAAGTCAACGTCTTTTCCTTGAAGGTAACCAAGTCCGTCAAGGTCTTCTTCCAAAGTAGGAATGATCACGTTCTTACGTGGTTTGTCCACACGGACAACTGTTTCAAACATGATACGAGTTCCTTCTTGGATAAATTGACCCAATGAGTGCAAGTCAGTTGAGAAGTTTGCTGAAGTTGGGTAAATACCTTTTTGGTCTTTCCCTTCTGACTCACCAGCCAATTGTTTCCACCATTCTGAGAAGTATTGAAGTGATGGCTCGTAGTTTACCAAGATTTCAGTAGCGTAACCTTTACGGTAAAGGATGTTACGAACTGCTGCGTATTGGTAAGCTTCATTTTCTGAAAGTTTGTCTGAAGTATAGTCTTTACGAGCTGCGTTCGCACCTTCCATAAGAGCTTTGATGTCTGCACCTGATGCTGCGATTGGAAGCAATCCAACTGCTGTCAATACTGAGAAGCGTCCACCGATATCATCTGGAACCACAAATGTTTCCCAACCGTTGGCATCTGCTTCAACCTTAACAGCACCTTTTTGGCGGTCAGTTGTTGCGTAGATACGTTTGTTAGCTTCTTCTTGTCCGTATTTCTTAACCAAGAGTTCTTTGAAGACACGGAAAGCGATCGCTGGTTCAGTTGTTGTACCTGATTTAGAAATCACGTTTACTGAGAAGTCTTTGTCAGCTACGTACTCTACCAAGTCAGCAAGGTAAGTAGATGAGATTGAGTTTCCTGCGTAAAGGATTTGTGGAGCTTTGCGTTCTTCTTTTGTTTGCAAGTTAGCAAAGTGGTGGTTCAAGAAGTCGATAGCTGCTTTGGCACCAAGGTAAGATCCACCGATACCAATTACAACCAAGACATCGCTGTCTGATTTGATTTGCTCAGCAGCTTTCAAGATGCGGTCGAATTCTTCGCGGTCGTAGTTTTCAGGAAGGTCCAACCAACCCAAAAAGTCGCTACCAGCACCAGTTCCTTTACGAATCAGTTCGTCTGCAGCTGTTACTTGTGCTTGCATGTATTCCACTTCATGTGGGGCAACAAATTTGTCTAAAACTTTTGAATAATCAAATTTAATATGTGACATGATAATCCTCCATAATTTCTTCTTTACTATCATAACGCTTACCAGCAATTTTTTCAAGTTTTTATACTGAATTTCCTCAAATTTTATCACAATTCAAACGTTTGCGTAAAAATGCTAAAATATAAAAAATCTGAAAGGACGAATAAAAACGGCTAGAGATTCTAACCGTTACAATTCATTTAATAAATACTCAAAGAGTTCTAAATTGCCGTCTTCTTCATTGACCAGAAACTCTGGGTGCCACTGCAAGCCGATGATACGATGCTCGTCGACAGACTCGATCGCTTCGATGGTCTGATCTCTTGGATCAATAGCAGTCACACGGAAATTAGGCGCCAGGTCTTTGATGCTTTGACGATGGACTGAATTTACTTGACTTTCTTTGCCAAACAACTTAGCCACCACGCTTCCTTCTACTGTCTCAATAGAATGAGATGTTCCAAAAGGCAAGCCTTGCCAGTGACCTTCAATTTCTTGGTGGAGGGTGCCGCCAAAAGCAACATTGACCAGCTGGACACCACGACAGATTGCCATAATTGGTTTATTCTGACGAAGGGCTTCTTTCAAGAGAGCTAGTTCAAACTCATCGCGTACAAGGTTGTAATCATCGCTCTCAATGGTCTTTTTCTCTCCATAAAACTGAGGATGGACATTTTGCCCACCTGTCAAGATGAGTTTGTCAATCATTTCCACATAATCGCGAACAATGGACTCATCCCCTACAGGAATTACTAAAGGAAGACCTCCGACTTGACGAATGCTCTCTGCAAATTTACAGGATACAGATGAATGAATGTTTTTCCCTTCTGCATCTACAGGACATAGATTTGCAGCAACTCCTACAACCGTTCTAGCCATGATGTGTCTCCTTTCGATTTTCTTGCGACAGTCTTATCTTATCACTCCAACCCTTTCCTGTCTAATATGTTTTTTAAAAGACCGTGATAAGTATTTTTTATGGATAAGAAAAAGCTGCCCAAAAGGACAACTTTTTTCTTATTCAAATACAAATTGATTGTGATAGAGTTCTGAGTAGAAACCGCCGAGTTTGAGCAACTCGTGATGATTCCCACGTTCAATGACCTCTCCATCTTTGAGGACAATAATCTGATCGGCATTGAGGATGGTCTTGAGACGATGGGCAATGACAAAACTGGTTCGTCCTGCTACAACTGCCTCCATGGCATGTTGAATCTTGCTTTCTGTTACGGTATCGACATTGGAAGTCGCTTCATCTAAGATTAGGACTTGAGGATCTGTCATCAAGGTCCGAGCGATGGAAATCAATTGTTTCTGCCCAGTCGAGAAGATATTCTGCTCATCATCAATAAGGGTATCATACTTATCAGGCAGGCTTTCAATGTAGTCATGAATATGAGTTGCCTTGGCAGCTGCTTCGACCATTTCCTGACTGGCATCTGGTACACCGAAGCGGATATTGTCTCGGATTGTCCCACTAAACAAGACCGAATCCTGCAAGACAATCCCGACCTTGCTCCGCAGGCTATCCAAGTCATAGTCACGGATGTCTTTTCCATCAAAGGAAATGCTACCTGCATCCACATCGTAGAAACGATTGATGAGGTTCATGATGGTTGTTTTTCCCGAACCAGTCGGACCGACAACTGCTATCATCTGCCCCTTAGGAGCTGAAATGCTGACATCTTTTAAAATCGGCTTGTCTGGCACATAAGAGAAATCAATGTGACTGATTTCAACGCCTTCTCGCAATTCCGTAAAGGCAGGCGCATTTTGCGGACGAATCTCTTCTTCTGCATCGAACATTTCTTGGATACGATCCGCCCCAGTAAAGGCCAACTGGAGGCTCCCCCAACTCGCAGCCACCTGGATAATCGGCTGGTAGTACTGCTGAGAAAATTGGGTAAACATGACGATCAAACCTAGGGCTGTCGTTGTTTCGATACTTGGATCGTTCAGCAAGACCGCAGAACCTGCAAAAATAACGATGGCCGTATTGACCAAGCTCATCCCATTCATAACAGGAAAGAGGATGCCTGAGAACATTCTCCCTTTAAAGGTTGCCTTGCGCACGCGCTCATTTTGCTCCACAAAGCCTGCTACGATGTCGTCTTGAATTCCTTGTACGATAACAGCTTTCTGTCCAGAAATACTCTCATCCATGTAGGCGTTGAGTTTCCCAACCTCTTTTTGCTGGAGATTGGTGTACTTGCGGGCCATCTTCACGATGAAAACCAACATGAGAAAGGCCACTGGGGTGCTGGCTACTGTTATCAGGGCTAGCGTCACATTTCTTGAAAACATGACAAAAATCAAACCGATGTAAAGAGCAATATTGCTCATGACCTGAACTAGGCTTTCATTGAAGGCTTGAAGGATGTTATCCAAGTCACTCGTGAAGCGAGAAAGGATGTCGCCATCCTGATGGCGGTCAAAGAAAGAAACCGTCAAACGAGAGAGTTTGCCAAAGAGGCCCTTACGCATCTCATTTGTTGACTCAGCAATCACACGGGTCATCAAGGTCATGTAAATCAAACTGGATACCACTAGGGCGAGAACAACCAGAGCTAGATTCAGCATCAGAGCTGACAAACTCTGCCAGGCTAGTTCGGAAGTTCCATTTTGATAAGCCAGAACTAGGTTAGCGAGCTCCGTCACTGCTTGACCTGAAAAAACTGGAAAGAGGGCTTGGGCAATCGTCGCAACTGCAACCATCAGAACCACAATGACAAAGGAGAACTTGTAAACTTTAAAATAATTCCAGAAAAATCGAACGGTTTTCATTTTATTCCTCCTTTCCCTTTTGTGTTTCGTAGATTTCGCGGTAGACGGCATTGTTAGCTACCAAGTCTGCATGCCGTCCTTCTCCAATCAAGCGTCCTTGGTCCAAGACCAAAATCTTGTCTGCATGGACGACTGAACTAATCTTTTGAGCGATGATAATGGTTGTCGTCCCTTTCAGGTCTTTATTCAAAGCTTCCTGTACGAGTCTCTCTGACTTAGCATCCAAGGCTGAAGTCGAATCGTCAAAAATCAGGATACGGGGATTGCTGACAATCCCACGGGCAATGGACATCCGTTGTTTTTGTCCACCAGAAAAATTGGTGCCTCGCTCTTCGACCTGACTCTCAAATTTGTTTTCCATGCGTCCGATAAATTCGCTGGCTTGGGCAATTCGTGCTGCACGTTCCATTTCTGACACGCTGGCATTGCCTTTCCCTTGACGAAGATTATCTGCAATGGTCCCACTAAAGAGAATAGCACGTTGCAAGACAATGGAAACTGTTTTACGTAAGGTTCCCTCGCTGACGTCTCGAATATCCTTGCCACCAATCTTAATAGATCCCTCCTGTGGATCAAACAGTCGTGGAATTAACTGAGCTAGAGTGGACTTCCCTGCTCCAGTCGCTCCAACCACACCGACCATCTGACCAGGCGCAACATCAAAGGTTACATTCTTCAGCATAGGTTCGTCATCATTGGGATAGGTGAAGGTCACATTTTCAAAAGAGAGACTTCCTTCTAACTCTTCATCTGGGAGATCTTTAAAGGTCATCGCTGGCTCGGTATCTAGAATCTCACGGATACGACGCAAAGAAATCATGGCACGGCTGACAGAATTTCCTAAAAATCCAACCATGATAATAGTAAAGATAATCTGGCTGAGATAGTTGATAAAGGAAGCAATCGAGCCCACTACAGACGGATCTGACTGAGCCATGCCTGCTACCAACCAGATAGAGAGAAAGACCGCTCCATAGCCGACTAGCATCATAACGGGTTCTATAACTGAGAAGGCATAACCGATATAAAGATTTTGGCCGAGAAGTTCATCAGAAACCTCGGTAAATTTGTCAAATTGTGCTTTTTCTTGTACAAAGGATTTGACTACGCGCACACCACGTAGATTTTCCTTAGCGATAGCATTGATCCGTTCAAGAAGGGTTTGAAATTTGGCAAATCGTGGCCCCATCATCCCCATCATGATGGCAGTTAGTGCAAAGATTAGGAGCACCATGAGGACAATCACCCACCAAAGCGACGGAAGAGTGTGAACCGCCAAGATAAAGGAACCGATAAAGAGAAGAGGGAGACGGAAAAGAATTTGAAAAGCCATCATCACCACGTTCTGAATTTGGTTGATATCATTGGTCATACGGACGACAAGGTTACCCGCATTGAATTGCTCGATATTGGCATAAGAAAAAGTCTGGATCTTGCGAAAAGCGTCTTCACGAAGGTCCGAAGACACTCCTTGAGCAATGTAGGCTGCAAGCGTTACATTGACCCCACCTGCAACCAGACCGACTAGGGCTACTCCTATCAACCAAGCGCCAATACTATAAATAGCCTCATTTTGTCCGGCCAACAAAGCCTCTAACACCTCTTGCAAATAGCGCGGTTGCAAGAGCGAACTCGCAACCATCAAGCCTGTCATCATTAAGGATGCCAAGGCTTGCCATTTATAGGTTTTTATTTTTTTAATGAGCATATTTCCTCCTAATAAAATAGATAAAGGGAGCGACATCCTGCGTCAGCTCCTTCTCATTCGTTCATATTGATGCTATTCTAGCAAAAAAGAGACATCTTGTCAAAGAAGTCTCCTTATTATAAATTAGTGCGCTTTCATCTACAGGTGATGCATGAAAAGGCTTTTTATGGTAAAATGAAAGGAAGAACTCTTACAAGGAGGAAAAGATGAAGAAACAAACCATCGCTGTCTTGGGTCCTGGTTCTTGGGGAACTGCCCTTTCGCAGGTCCTAAACGACAATGGACACGAGGTTCGAATTTGGGGAAATATTTCTGACCAAATTGATGAAATCAATAACCAACATACAAACAAACGCTACTTCAAAGATATCCTACTCGACGAAAAAATCAAAGCCTATCATGACTTGGAAGAAACACTCAAGGATGTGGATGCTGTTTTATTTGTAGTCCCAACAAAAGTAACGAGACTGGTTGCCCAACAAGTAGCAAAGGTGCTCAATCACAAGGTTGTCATCATGCATGCCTCCAAAGGATTGGAACCAGATAGCCACAAACGTCTATCAACTATTCTTGAAGAGGAAATTCCAGCTGACCTTCGTAGTGAAGTCGTTGTTGTTTCAGGACCTAGCCATGCTGAGGAAACGATTGTACGCGATATTACTTTGATTACCGCAGCCTCCAAAGATCTTGAAACTGCCCAGTACGTCCAAAATCTCTTTAGCAATCACTACTTCCGTCTCTATACTAATACGGATGTTATCGGAGTTGAAACCGCTGGTGCTCTCAAAAACATCATCGCAGTTGGCGCTGGAGCACTACATGGTCTAGGATTTGGCGACAATGCCAAGGCGGCTATCATTGCCCGTGGCTTGGCTGAAATCACCCGTCTAGGGGTCGCTCTTGGAGCCAATCCTCTGACTTATAGCGGGCTTTCTGGAGTTGGGGATTTGATCGTAACGGGGACATCTGTCCACTCTCGTAACTGGAGGGCCGGTGATGCTCTCGGTCGTGGAGAATCCCTCGCAGACATCGAAGCAAACATGGGCATGGTCATCGAAGGCATTTCAACAACTCGAGCAGCTTACGAGCTGGCTCAGGAATTGGGTGTCTACATGCCAATCACACAGGCTATTTACCGAGTCATCTACGAAGGTGTCAACATCAAAGAAGCAATCACTGACATCATGAGCAATGAATTTAAAGCAGAAAACGAATGGTCGTAGACCCTTATAGAAAGGAACATCATGAAACAAAAAGTCAGAAAAGCAGTCATCCCTGCAGCTGGATTGGGAACTCGCTTCCTCCCAGCAACTAAGGCCTTGGCCAAGGAAATGTTGCCAATCGTAGACAAGCCAACTATCCAGTTTATCGTTGAAGAAGCCCTCAAATCTGGAATCGAAGACATCTTGGTTGTTACTGGTAAGTCAAAACGTTCCATCGAGGACCACTTCGATTCAAACTTCGAATTGGAATATAACCTTAAAGAAAAAGGGAAAACCGATCTTTTGAAGCTGGTTGATGAGACAACCGGCATGCGCCTGCATTTTATCCGCCAAACACATCCACGTGGTCTCGGCGATGCTGTTTTGCAAGCCAAAGCTTTCGTTGGAAATGAACCTTTTGTCGTTATGCTTGGTGATGATTTGATGGATATCACGGACGAAAAGGCTGTTCCACTTACCAAACAACTCATGGATGACTACGAGCGTACCCACGCGTCTACTATCGCTGTTATGCCAGTCCCTCACGACGAAGTCTCTGCTTACGGGGTTATTGCTCCACAAGGCGAAGGAAAAGACGGCCTTTATAGCGTTGAAACCTTCGTTGAAAAACCTGCACCAGAGGATGCTCCTAGCGACCTTGCTATCATCGGACGCTACCTCCTCACTCCTGAAATTTTCCAAATCCTCGAAAACCAAGCTCCAGGTGCAGGAAATGAAATTCAGCTGACAGATGCAATCGATACCCTCAATAAAACACAACGTGTATTTGCTCGTGAGTTCAAAGGGGCTCGTTACGATGTCGGAGATAAGTTTGGCTTTATGAAAACCTCCATCGACTACGCTCTCAAACACCCCCAAGTTAAAGATGACTTGAAAGACTACCTCATCCAACTCGGAAAAGAGTTAGCTGAGGGAGAATAGAAGAAAAACAAAGCTCTTAAATAAGGGCTTTGTTTTTTGTTGACGATTGCAACAAAAAAGCCATCTTTGCAGATGACTTATTAGCAACCGAATCGGTGCTCGCATTTAACTATCCCCCCTACACATAGGTCATTCCCTTATAGCAAAGGAAAATGGCTAGTGCGATAAAAAGTACAGTTGCTCCGATTCGCTGGCTGGTACTGTACATCCTTCTCTCCCATTTGACTGGAAAGATGACTGCTAGAAAGGCACCGCCTACTGCACCTCCGATATGGCCTGCTAGGCTGATTCCTGGAATCAGAACACTTCCAATGATATTTATCACGAAAAGTGTCAGATAGGATTGCCCCAACTGCTGAATATAGGGGTTGCGAGTTGCGTAACGCAGGACGATAATCGCAGCAAATAACCCGTAGAGAGAAGTGGATGCTCCAGCTGCGACAACTTTCGGTGTAAATGCAAACACAAAGAGATTGCCCATCATTCCTGATAAGAGATAGAGAAGGAAGAACTGCTTGGAGCCGAAAATCTCCTCAACCTGTCGTCCAAGAAAGTAGAGCGAAATCATATTGACAATGAAATGCTCCCATCCAATATGCACAAATATAGCCGAAAAAAGGCGCCAAATCTGCTCAGGGAACAGGCGAATGATCGGTCCATACATGGCTCCAAACTGAAGCAAGGTATCTGCTCGTTCAAAATTTAAACCTGTAAGAACCAACATCAAGAGAAAGACCAATGCGGTTACTAGGAGGAAGAAACTAGTCACAGGATAACGTTTATCAAAGATTTCCTTCATAGATTAGCACCTCCTGGACGGGAATATCATGGTCTTCCAAGTTAAACTCCTGAATTTGACAAGGATAAACCGTACTCAAAGTATGACCAGTAAAATGTTCTAGATAGCGGTCGTAGTATCCTCCACCATATCCGATTCGATAGCCTTCTGTCGTAAAAGCTAGCCCTGGAACATGAATCAAATCAATCTGAGACAGTTCCACCACTTCCAAGTCTCCTTGCGGTTCCAGTAAACCAAAGGAAGTTTTTACCAACTGCTGCGGATGATAGACCACAAACTCCATGCGCCCCTTGGGATAGGTTTTGGGTATCAAAACCTTCTTGCCGTCCTTCAGCGCCTGCTCAATCAGTTCTTGCGTTTGAAATTCATGAGGGAAAGAGAGATAGGTTGCGATGTTCTTAGCTTCTTGGTAAAAGGGATGATGTAAGAAACGCTCGGTTAAAGCTCGATCCATAGCCCGTTTTTGCTCCTGAGATAAAGCCTTCATTTCTTGCAAAATTTTCTTGCGTAGTTCTGCTTTCATAGACAATTCCTCTACTCTGCTGCCTTCTTTTTTAAGAAACTAGAGACTGCATCTACCCCAATGGCTATGGCTTCTTCCTTAGGACTCATCTGAGGGTGATGAAGAGCGTAGGGACTATCGATACCTAGCCAGAACATAACGCCATCTACCTTCGAAAGGAGATAACCAAAGTCCTCGCCTGTCATAGCAGGCTCGATATCAATCAACTCGATTCCATCTTTCTCTTCAAAAAAGTCCATCAGTTCACGCGCCAAGGCTGGATTGTTCTCAACAGGTAGGTAGCCTCCTTGCTTGAGTTCTACTTCGACTTCCATATCAAAGGCTGCTGCAACCCCTTCTGCGACTGTCTTGACTCTTTTTTGTACCAAGAGGCTCATTTCCTGAGTCAAGGCGCGAATGGTTCCATGCAAAAAGGCTGTGTCTGTAATGACATTATTGGTTGTTCCAGCTTGGAAAAGGCCAAAGGTCACCACCGCTCCCTCGATGGGATTGACATTGCGGCTGACAACTGACTGTACTTGGGTTACAAAGTAACTAGCAGCCACCAAGGCGTCATTGGCTTCATGCGGAAAGGCTGCATGTCCCCCTTTTCCTTTGAAACGAATCTTCACCTCACAAGTCCCTGCAAAGAGCGTATGGGTATTGGTCGCAATCTGTCCAACCTTTAGATCCGGACGAACATGGAGTCCATAAAACTGGTCTGGTAGCCAGTCTCCAAAAGCACCGTCCTCATACATGAGCATGCCACCAGCTTCATTTTCTTCAGCAGGCTGAAATAGAAAGAGCAAATTATTCTTGGGTTGTTCCTCCAGGGCGCGTTCGAGACAGCCTAAGGCAATAGTCATATGAAAATCATGGCCACAAGCATGCATGCGACCTTGGTGCTGAGAGGCGAAAGGCAGTCCTGTTTGTTCGACGATAGGCAGGCCATCAATATCTGTTCGCCAGCCAATAGTCTTCTTTGGCTGGCTTCCCTGCAAATAGACCAAAACCCCTGTTCGCCAAATACGAATTTGAACAAAATCCTTGCCCGTAGTCAATTTCTCAATCACATCCAGCAAATAAGCCTGAGTCTTGAACTCTTCCAAGCCAATCTCTGGAATCTGGTGTAAATCTCGTCTAGTCTGAATCAAATCTAACATCTATCGATCCTCCTTTTGATAGAAGAAAGAGGCTGGAAGAAGTATCCGCCTCTTTTTATTTTTACAAGGTACGAAGCGCATCCTCTAGCGCTGTTTTTTGTTGGGTTTGGGCATCAATTTCTTTGATGATACGAGCTGGAACACCTGCCACTACCACGTTTTCTGGAACATCTTGGGTAACAATAGCTCCTGCTGCAACAACTGAACCACTGCCGATTTGGACCCCTTCGATCACCACTGCATTGGCACCGATAAGAACATTATCTCCGACACGGACTGGTTCAGCGCTAGCTGGCTCAATCACACCCGCCAAAACTGCACCTGCACCAACGTGACTGTTTTTCCCAACGATAGCACGACCTCCAAGGATGGCACCCATGTCAATCATGGTTCCAGCACCGATTTCAGCACCGATATTGACAACAGCTCCCATCATGATAACAGCATTGTCACCAATTTCAACCTGGTCACGGATAATAGCACCTGGCTCGATACGAGCATTGATCGCACGTTTGTCTAGCAAAGGAACTGCAGAATTACGAGCATCTTGCTCGACAACATAATCTTGATTTTCTACCAAACCTTCAAGAAGCGGAGCAACATCCTTCCAGTCTCCGAATAAAACATTTCCTAGTTTGACAACAGAGCTAGGTACAGCAGTTGCAAGTTCTCCTTCAAAGGTTACTTTGACACTGGTTTTCTTTTCAGCATTGGCGATAAATTGGATAATTTCTTGAGCGTTCATTTTTGTAGCAGTCATAGGTGCCTCCTGGTTCGTTATAATGATACCTATTCTACCAAAAAAGGCTTCAAATTTGAAGCCTCAACTATCAAATAATCATCTTTACTGGGCTTGTTTTGCTTCCTCTACAGATAAAAAAATCATCGGAACGATAATCAACACCATAGCTAAGGCCAAAAAACCATCCATGACCATTCCCAGAAAAAGAACACTTAATAAAGCTGAAGAGAGCGGTTCGCTAGCACTCACCACTGATACAACCAGCGGGGAAACGAGTGACACAGCCTTCATAGATAGGAAGAAGGCAAAAGCTGTACCAAACACGGCAATCGTCAGACAAATCAGCACACTTACCAGATCCACTTGAAAACTTATCCGATAAATAGGGTAGAGGAAATTACTAAAGAGACCTGCCAGAATCATCCCCCAACCAACAGTCGGAACAAATCCGTAGCGCCGTGCAAAGCGTTGGGGAAGGATAACATTAAACATGACCCCTACTGCACTGAGCAAACCTGTCACTAGAGCCAAAGGTGTCATGGATAACTGGGACAAATCCCCTTTTGTAGCCATCAAAAAAACACCTAGCATGGCAATCAAAACATAGAACACAGCTGTAATAGAAGCCTTCTTCTGGTAAATGATTCGATTGTAAAACAGGATAAAAACAGGGCTGATAAATTGCAAAATGGTCGCCGTCGTCGCATTGGAATACTCAACGCAGAGATAGAAGAAAAACTGCACAGAAAAAATACCTAGAATAGCATAGGCTAAAAAAGGTAGATAATTTTTCTTATCACGCCAGATGTCCAACAAGCGGCTACGCAACTGAAAGGCAGATAGACCTAAAACCAAACTCCCCGCCACTAGTAAACGCATAGAAGTAATCCATCCAGAAGACACTGGATAATGAGTGAAAAAATACTCTCCTAAAATCCCACAAATCCCCCAGATTAGGCCTGAGAGTAGCGAATATACTGTTCCCTTAACAATCTTTTTCTGATAATGATTCATATTATTATTGTAACACGAAACCAACAAAGAAAAAAGTAGCAACAAGGAGAAATTACTAACCTTGCTACTACTCTTTCCTAACGATTAAATAGACGTGAACGTCCTGAAGAACCACTTTGAGTATTGCCACTCGAACTTGAACTTCCAGAGCTACTGCTTGAACTTGAGCTTGGAGGAGTCACTGCTGGAATGTTTCCTAGAATATTCTTCCATGCGTTCAGATAATCTGCATCGCTTCCTCCAATAGCAAAGCGATAGGTGGTCACTGGCGCGCCTTCTTTAGTCGCCCAGTAGCTCGTTACTGTTGATCCAGAAACTTCTATTTCTTTTCCATTGATGGAAACCTTGCCTGGTTTTTGTCCTGTAGATCGGAGAACTTGCGACTTGGTCACACTTGGATCCAGATTAAAGCGTTCATTCCCCCATATTCCAGGTTCAGCTTGCTGAATGGCATTGACCAAGTGGGCCATATAGTTGGCATTGCGGTAGTGACCTGCTCCTTTGGCTAGTGGTCGGTTGTCGTCGTGACCTAACCAGCCACCCAAAGTCAAGCGAGGTGTAGAAAGCATGAGCCACATATTTTCATCTTCATTGGTCGTACCAGTTTTTCCGATCCAGTCAGCACGAGCGAGGGATGGATTGATAGTCGTCAAGTCCGTCTGGAAACTCGAGGTAATCCGAGACGAGATAACATCCCGAAGGAGACTTTGCATAATGGTTGCTGTCGCTTTTGAATAAACTTGGACAGGCTCATCCTTGTGCTCGTATACCAATCGGCCATCCGTTGACTCGATCTTCGCGATCATATGTTTCTTATGGTAAACTCCATTGTTGGCCAGAGTTTGATACCCGTTGGTATGCTGGGCAACTGTAACGTCAATCCCCCCACCCATCGGTAAACTTTCAATACCATATTCTGGGATTTCGTAACCCATTTTTTCCATATAGCCTTTGACATCAACACCCTTCTCTCGAAGCGTACGATACGTCCAGTAGGCTGGGATATTCCATGAGTAGTTAAGGGCTTCTCCCAATGTCATCATGCCCGTACCAGGACTATTGACATACATGATGGGATTCCCATTTGAGAAGTTGGTAGGATAGTTTGACAAGATACTTGCACTTCCCATCAAACCTTGGTCAATAGCGATACCATAGGCCAATATAGGTTTTGTGGTTGAAGCTGGAGAACGCTTGGTATCGATAGCGTGATTGTTCTGATTTTCTTGATAATTACGACCACCAACAAATCCAAGGATAGCTCCCGTTTGGTTGTCCATGAGGACATTCCCCACCTCAGGCTGGCCTGTCGAATCATCTAGCAAATAGCCGTAGGTCGCAACCGCATTTTGCATCGCAGCATGAACATTTTTATTGATAGTTGTCGTAATCTTATATCCACCATTTTCAATTTCCTTAGCGGCTAGATCACGATAGGATTTCTGAATGGACTCATTCTTTAATTCTTGCGCAGAAACATTATCTCGTTGGACGAGGTAGTCGTACATGCGATCAGTAGCTTCTGCCAAGGTTGCATAGTAGAGATAGTCACGCGAAGTACCGCTAACACTACCTGATGGTAGGAAATCTTTCTTAAAGTCATAATCTTTGTACTTATCGTAGTCTTCCTGACTTAGAGCCCCTGTTCGGTACATATTGTAGAGGACATCCTTGGCACGCTTAATTCCCAAAGCCATGTCCTCATCACTCTTCATGCTACCATCAGATTCATAAGGAGAATAACTGATTGGACTCTGTGGCAATCCTGCGATAAAGGCTGCTTGAGGGACCGTTAAATCCGAAGCATTGACCCCAAAGATTCCTTCTGCAGCCTGCTGGGCACCTGCAATATTTTGACCTTTATGATTGCGACCAAAAGGAGCTATGTTAAGGTAGGTTGTCAAGATCTCATCCTTACCCATGGCCCGTTCTAAAGCTAGAGCATCAATAATCTCTTTAGCCTTACGAGCCAGAGTTGGAGCATCCCCCACCACTTGCTGCTTGATGACCTGCTGGGTCAAGGTCGAACCACCACTAGACGAGCCTAGACCGACAAAGGTTCCCAAAGTCGCACGAATAACGGCCTTAGGCACAACTCCCTTGTGTTCATTGAAATGCTCGTCCTCTGTCGCAACAATGGCTTTCTTAAGATTGTCTGAGATAGCATCTGAAGCGACTGAAGTGCGCAATAAATCGCCCTCGATCGAGGCAATGGTACTGCCGTCAGAATAAGTGATTTCTGAAATAGAGGCAATATCCTTCACTTGCTTGACCAACTCTTCTGCTTGAGGTACCTGGGCCTTGTCAAATAGAGCGACTCCATAACCCATAGCTACACCAGCGCCAAACAGTCCACCGATAAAGCCTAAGATAAAGAGAGTATTAAAGACTATTTTAAACCCACTCAAAACCTTAGCAAAAATAGACCCTGCCCTTCTAACTTTGTCAGAAGAGGTCCCCTTTTTACCGGTTTTCTTATTAGCTAGTTTTTTTGCTAGTCTTTTCTTCCATTTTACAATTCGTTGCATTAGCTGCTGGAAAAAATGCAGCATTTTTGTTTTTAATTCATTAATTCTTTCTTTCATGAATGTCCTCGCTTTCTCTATTATACCATAAAAGGGAAACTTTCAATAAAATAGCCACTTTCTTCCCTATTCCACTAGGCTATTGTCCGAGTTTGTGATACAATAGGTAGAAACAATATTTTATAAAGGAGAAAAGACACATGCACATTTTTGATGAGCTAAAAGAGCGTGGTTTGATTTTTCAAACGACTGATGAAGAAGCTTTGCGTAAAGCCCTAGAAGAAGGTCAAGTTTCTTATTATACTGGCTACGATCCAACTGCTGATAGCCTTCACCTCGGCCACCTTGTCGCAATCTTGACCAGTCGTCGCTTGCAGTTAGCAGGTCATAAACCATATGCGCTCGTTGGCGGTGCTACAGGTCTCATCGGAGATCCGTCCTTCAAAGATGCTGAGCGTAGTCTCCAAACAAAAGACACAGTAGAGGGCTGGGTCAAGTCTATCCAAGGGCAACTTTCTCGTTTTCTTGACTTTGAAAATGGTGAAAATAAGGCTGTCATGGTCAACAACTACGACTGGTTTGGCAGTATCAGCTTCATTGACTTCCTCCGTGACGTCGGAAAATACTTCACTGTCAACTACATGATGAGTAAGGAATCTGTGAAGAAACGGATCGAGACAGGGATTTCTTACACTGAGTTTGCCTACCAAATCATGCAAGGGTACGACTTCTATGTCCTTAACCAAGACTACAATGTTACTCTGCAAATCGGTGGTTCTGACCAGTGGGGAAATATGACAGCTGGTACCGAATTGCTTCGTCGTAAGGCTGACAAGACTGGTCACGTGATCACTGTTCCACTCATCACAGACGCAACTGGTAAGAAATTTGGTAAGTCAGAAGGAAACGCAGTTTGGCTTAACCCTGAAAAGACTTCTCCATACGAAATGTACCAATTCTGGATGAACGTGATGGATGCTGACGCTGTTCGCTTCTTGAAAATCTTTACCTTCTTGTCACTCGATGAGATTGAAGACATCCGCAAAGAGTTTGAAGCGGCTCCACACGAACGCTTGGCACAAAAGGTCCTCGCTCGTGAAGTCGTGACTCTTGTTCACGGAGAAGAAGCTTACAAAGAAGCCCTTAACATCACCGAGCAACTCTTTGCTGGAAACATCAAAAACCTTTCTGTCAAAGAACTCAAACAAGGACTTCGTGGAGTGCCAAACTACCAAGTAAAAGCAGACGAAAACCACAATATCGTGGAACTCCTCGTGTCATCTGGTGTGGTGAATTCAAAACGCCAAGCCCGTGAAGACGTCCAAAACGGAGCTATCTACGTCAACGGCGACCGTATCCAAGACCTTGACTATGTCTTGAGTGACGCAGATAAGTTAGAAAACGAACTCACTGTTATCCGCCGCGGGAAGAAAAAATACTTCGTGTTGACTTACTAAATTGTTAAACATTTACCTATAAACAAAGGAGTTACCCTCGAGAAAGGTAACTCCTTTTTGCTGTGAATAGTCCCCACCTATCCCTTAATAGACAGGCTACGCAGGACTATGCGTAAGGTTGTTAGATTATGTAGGATAGAGAGGTTTGAAGGACTGAGCCAATTAAACAAGCCAAAGCCAATCAAACTACTATTTACGACAACGGTATCTTGAATATTCTTCTTGATGAGTGTTTGCAAAGATGATGATAGCCAATCCAACTCTTGGAAGAAATCCAAACGATTATCTAACAATAAGATATCGCTCATCTGCTTAGAAATATCTGCACTCTCATTCATCACCACACCGATATCTGATAGGGTTAGAGCCGCTGAGTCATTCAATCCATCTCCAACCATCAAAATCGTGTGACCTGCTTTCTGCAGTTCCTCTACTAACTCAAATTTCCCATCAGGTTTCAAGTCTGTATAGACCTGATCAAAGGGCAAATCTTTGACTAATTCCTCTGTCCTAACCAAGGTGTCCCCTGTTGCCAGAATCAATTTTTTCCCTTGTGCCTTAAGTTTCTCCAAGGCTGCTTTTGCTTCTTTTCTCAAAGGAGTATGAATGCAGAACATTCCAATCAATTCATTCTGATAAGCCAAGAATAAGAGATTGTAGTGACTCTTGTACTCTTCAATTAAAGCATTTTGTTCTGAACTGATATGAATCTGCTCATCCTGCATCAAGACATAATTCCCAATAAGAACTGGTTGGCCATCTATATGAGATTTGATCCCCTTGCTTGCAATATATTGGAGTTTCCCATGCATTTCCTCATGTTCAATTCCCTCTATCTCAGCTTGCTTGACGATGGCATTAGCAATAGGATGATAAATGTGTTCCTCAAGACAGGCACTGATTCTGAGAATATCTTCCTCACTATAGTCCCCAAAAGGTAACACCTTTTCAACTATAGGATAACTAGTTGTGATTGTTCCCGTCTTATCAAACAAGAAAGTATCAACTTCCAGATATTTCTCCAGAACATCCCCATCCTTAATCACCATTTCACGGTTCAACCCCTCCTTGATAGCTGTCAAATAAGCTACAGGAGTAGAGATTTTCAAAGCGCAGGAGAAATCGACTAATAGGAAAGAAATAGCCTTAGAAAAAGAACCTGTTAATAGGTAAGTTAGCCCAGCCCCCAAGAAATTATATTTGACGACCTTATCCGCCATCTTGATGAAATAGCGTTGTTTCGTTTTCTTGTTTTCTTCAGATTTCTTCATTAACTCAATCAGTTGTAAAATCCGGCTGTTCATCTGATTATCGGTTACACGAATGCGTAACTCTCCAGTTTCTAATACTGTATTTGCACAAACCAAATCAGACTCTCTTTTTTCAACTGGAAAACTCTCTCCCGTCAAGGAACTTTCGTTGACCATACCTAAACCTGAAACTACTTGTCCATCAAACAGAATTTCATTTCCTTGAGATAGAACCAAGACATCTCCTATTTGAACATCGGAACTCTTGATACTAACAACCGTATCGCCCTGTACTAAGAATACGTCGCTCTCTTTTGCAAGAAGGCTTTGTTCTAAATCTGTTGCAGTTTTTTTCAAAGACCACTGATCTAAATGATTCCCCAAATCAAGCATAAACATGATATTGCTAGCTGTCTTGGATTGGTTCATAAACAAGGACAATAAAATCGCCGAACAGTCCAAGACTTCCATCGTTAGTTCCTTACGCGCTAGTGTTTGATAGGCTTCTCTAATATAACCCAAAGCCTGATAACAAGTCCATATATAGCGAATAGGATACGGCACAAAACTACGAAAAAGTACACGCTTAATCGCTGCACCTGAAACAATAGAATAAGCACTCTCTTCTCTACGAATGGGAAGAGTCATCAACTCAGAAACTTTCCCTTTATCAATTCTTTTTAAAAAGGCTTCTGCATTATCTAATACAGAAAAGCCTTCTTTTATGCGTAGAGTAAAGTGCTGTTGATCCATGTAAAACTGGATAGACTCAATCCCCTTTTCATCTCTCGCCAAGGAACGAAGATAGTCTTGAATATCCAAGGTGAGTGAAAAAGAAGATGATAGTCGGATATGTTGGTATCCTCTATGTAGCACTTTAAAAGACATATTATTCTCCTATAAGGCTATCTAATTGCTCTTCTTTTTTCTCTTGCTCGTACAAATATTTGGCATCTTGCAAGACATCGTCTCCATGTTGTTTCACAACAGAAACAGATGCATCTAGCCCGTCTTTCAACTTGTAAGCCTTAGCCAAAGCTTTAGAATAACCTTTTTTAGCTTCCTTACTTGCCAAGATTTTCAAACCAAGGGTACCAAATGCGACACCACCCAAAAAGAGTGATGATTTTTTCGCAACTTTTGCAACGGTTAATACTTCTTTTAACATACTTATTTCCTCCTTATCATTATTATATAGAAATTTAGATATAAAAGCAATTTTATTCTATAAATTGGAGAATTAGTTTTATTTCTACTGAATCTCCCATCTACTTATTTCTAAAGTTGCTTTCATTTGCCTCTTTTGATACACTTAAACTATGAATACAAACCTCAAACCCAAACTTCAGCGTTTTGCTTCTGCGACTGCCTTTTCCTGCCCTATCTGCCAAGAAAATCTGGCCTTGGTAGAGTCTAGCCTCAAGTGTAGCAACCGCCATTCTTTTGATCTGGCAAAATTCGGCTATGTCAACTTGGCTCCGCAAATCAAGCAATCTGCCAACTACGACAAGGAAAACTTCCAAAACCGCCAGCAAATTCTTGAAGCTGGTTTTTATCAGGCTATTTTAGAAGGTATCTCGGACTTACTAACAACTAATCCATCCGCAAAAACAGTCTTGGATATCGGTTGTGGCGAAGGTTTCTACTCTCGTAAACTCCAAGAAAGTCACTCTGATAAAACCTTCTATGCCTTTGACATTTCAAAAGACTCGGTCCAAATCGCAGCTAAAAGTGAACTCAACTGGTCAGTTAATTGGTTTGTCGGTGACCTGGCTCGACTTCCTATAAAAGACGCCAGTATGGATATCCTGCTCGACATCTTTTCACCTGCCAACTATGGGGAATTCCGTCGCGTTTTATCCAAAGATGGCATCTTGATCAAGGTCATCCCGACTGAAAATCACCTCAAAGAAATCCGTCAAAGGGTACAAGACCAGCTGACAAACAAGGACTATTCCAACCAAGATATCAAGGAACATTTCCAGGAATACTTCAGCATCCAATCTAGCCAAATAGCTTCCCTAACCAAACCCATCACAGCCGAGCAACGCCAAGCTTTACTTAGCATGACCCCCCTTCTCTTTCATGTTGACCAGACCAAAATTGACTGGAGTCAACTGACAGAGATTACCATTGAGGCAGAGATTTTGGTTGGGAAAGCACTGTAAATAAAACTTTCAGATAAGACAAAACCCGCACCTCCTCTTGAGGTGTGGGTATAAATCGCGATTTTTCAACTGTCTATCCGAAAAGTGGAAAAAATTTTAACCTCTCCATTTATTTTCGATTCGAAATAACAAATTTATCAATAAATAGCAAGTGAAATGAGGCAAGTGATGCCCCATAACAACATCCATGAAAAGAGATTTCTTGATGAGTCAGTGGAAAGGAACTACTATTACCCATATAAAGGCATGACCAAATCACAAATAGTATCCAAAATAAATCAGTCCATTTATATTTTGAAAAATATTTTTTCCACATAAGAACACCTTCTTTCCTGCAATCATATTATAACACTTCGTGTAAGCGGATACAAGAAATGTGAGGTAATCAACTAAGAAGAAGCATGAGGTTGAAAGAGAGTGTTAAACCTTCAATACGTCTATGATTTCTCTCTTTTTAGACCAGATTGATTCAAATCAACATTATTCAAAAAAAGCGAATTTCAATCGAAACTCGCTTTTTTACAAAATGTATTAGTATAAATTTGTATCTTAGTTCAAGTGCCAGATATCTTCGTTGTACTGAGCGATTGTACGGTCAGATGAGAAGAATCCTGCTTTGGCAATGTTAACGATGACTTTATCCAACCATGCGTCGCGGTCTTCGTAGTCAGCAAGCATTTGCTCTTTGACTTTAATGTAGTCTTCCAAGTCAAGGAGAGTCATGAACCAGTCTTTGTTGATCAATTCGTTGTAAAGACGTTCCAAGCGTTCTTTCTTACCTACTGCAAGAACAGCATCGCTCACAATGAAGTCAACCAAAGGTTTGATAGCTTCACGAGCATAGAATTCGCTTGATTTGTAAGCTGCTTTTGCGTAAAGGTCGATAACAGTTTCTGAATCTTCACCAAAGATATAGATGTTTTCGTCGCCAACCAACTCAGCGATTTCCACGTTAGCACCGTCCATAGTACCAAGAGTCAAAGCACCGTTCAACATGAATTTCATGTTACCAGTACCTGAAGCTTCTTTAGAAGCAAGTGAGATTTGTTCTGAGATATCACATGCTGGGATAAGGAAGCTTGCTGCAGTAACGTTGTAGTTTTCAACCATAACCACTTGCAAGTGTGGAGCTACTTCTGGATCATTTGCAATCACTTCTGACAAGCAAAGGATCAAGTGAATGATGTCTTGGGCGATTGTGTAGGCAGGAGCTGCTTTACCACCAAAGAAGACTGTGATTGGACGAGCAGGGATGTTACCAGCCTTGATATCAAGGTATTTGTGGATGACATACAAAGCGTTCATTTGTTGGCGTTTGTACTCGTGAAGACGTTTGATTTGGATATCAAAGATAGAGTTTGTATTGATTTCCACACCTTGGTGATCTTTCAAGTGACGAGCCAATTTACGTTTGTTGTGAGCCTTGATGCTTTCCAATTTTTCTTTGACAGCTGCTTTGTCTTCGTAAGACAAGAGTTTTTCAAGCTCATCTGCTTCATGGTGCCATCCCTCTCCAATAATCTCATCCAAGTAGTGAGATAGTCTTGGGTTGGCATGCATGAGCCAACGACGGAATGTGATACCGTTTGTTTTGTTGTTGAATTTTTCTGGGTAGATGTCGTAGAAAGCTTTCAACTCTGAATTCTTCAAGATCTCAGTGTGGAGTGCTGCCACCCCGTTTACGCTGTATCCATAGTGGATATCCATGTGAGCCATGTGTACACGGTCGTTTTCATCAATGATTTGAACAGCTGGGTCTTTGTATTCTGCTTTCACACGACGGTCCAATTCTTTGATGATTGGTACCAAGTGAGGAACCACTTCTTCCAAGAATTCAAGAGGCCATTTTTCAAGGGCTTCAGCAAGGATTGTGTGGTTAGTGTAGGCAGTCATGCTTCGTACGATTGAGATTGCTTCATCAAGCTCGATACCTCGCGCAGTCAAGAGACGGATCAATTCAGGAATCACCATTGATGGGTGAGTATCGTTGATTTGTACAACAGCGTAGTCTGCAAGGTCATGCAAGTTGCTTCCTTTTTCGATTGCTTCGTCGATGATCAATTGCGCACCGTTTGAAACCATGAAGTATTGTTGGAAGATACGGAGCAATTCACCTTGCTTGTCGCTATCGTCTGGGTAAAGGAAGAGAGTCAAGTTGCGAGCGATATCTGTCTTGTCAAAGTTGATACCATCTTCGATGATAGAAGAATCAACTGAATCCAAGTCAAACAAACGCAAGCGGTTTTTAGTAGCTGTCTTGTAACCAGGTACATCAATATCATAAAGGGTAGATGTCAATGTGAAGTGTGCAAATGGCACTTGGTAGCTACGGCTTGAGCGTACCAACCAGTTTTGTTCTGTCAACCAAGCGTTAGGAATTGTTTCTTGTTGGTTGTTTTTAAGAACTTGTTGGAAAAGACCGAAGTGGTAGTTCAAACCAACACCATCACCATTCAAACCAAGTGTAGCGATTGAGTCGATAAAGCAGGCTGCCAAACGTCCCAAACCACCGTTACCAAGTGATGGTTCCAATTCTACTTCTTCGATTTCGATCAACTCTTTACCTGCAGCTGCAAGTTCTTTTTTCACATCGTCGTAAAGTCCGAGGTTAATTAAGTTGTTTGACAAGAGTTTACCGATCAAGAACTCAGCTGAGATGTAGTAAACTTTTTTCTTACCAGTGTTGACTGGTTTTTGGCTGCTAGCAAGCTTGCTGTAGTTGAGAAGAGCAAGGTAAAGCTCTTCATTGCTACATTCTGCAATAGTTTTATTGTAACGTTTTTGTACAAATTCGTTTAATGGTAACATGTTTATGTGTCTCCTGATATTGTCTTATTTCTTTAATTCTACCAAATTTTCATTGATTCGGCGATAAATTGTAGTCAAGTCAAGCAAAGTTTCTTCAACAGCTGGTGTGAGTTGGTCTGCTGTCATACGCCATGACCAGTTTCCACCAAGAGTAGATGGGAAGTTCATACGAGCTGACTCATCTAGTTCTAGCAAGTCTTGCATAGTTGCAATAGCCATGAAGCTAACAGATGAAAAGACTGTGCGAAGCATTGCGTGTGGCACTGTTTCGTACTCTTTACGGTTCGTGTAACGAGCCATGTATTCACGAGTTGGATCGTCGATTTCATTACGGTACCAACCAAGAACAGTGTTATTATCGTGTGTTCCTGTGTACATAACAGAGTTGGCAGGTGCCAAGTGTGGGCTATCGATACTTTCGTCTTCTGGGTTGAAGGCAAATTGAAGAATCTTCATTCCTGGGAAGCCAGTGCGTTCACGCAACTCGATGACTTCATCTGTCATGAAACCAAGGTCTTCTGCGATGATGTTTAGCTCACCAAGCTCTTCCTTAACGGCTGCAAAGAGTTTGTAGCCAGGACCTTTCACCCATTTACCAGGTGCTGCTGTATCGGAACCAGCAGGAATTTCCCAGTAAGATTCGAAACCGCGGAAGTGGTCGATACGAACGATATCGTAGATTTTGAAGCTTTCGCGCAAGCGTTCAATCCACCATTTGTACCCGTCTTTGTCCATTGCTTCCCAGTCATAGATTGGGTTCCCCCAAAGCTGACCAGTAGCAGAAAACTCATCTGGTGGACATCCTGCGATGCAAGTTGCTTTACCAGTGGCATCTGTCTTAAAGAGATGTGGATTTGCCCACATATCGCTTGAATCTTCCGCTACGTAGATAGGCATGTCCCCAACGATTTCGATGTGGTTGTCGTTAGCGTAGGCTTTCAATTTCAACCATTGTTGGAAGAAGAAGTATTGAGTCACACGGTGGTAAACCAACTTGTCTGCCAATTTCTCACGGTAGCTTTCAAGTGCTGAAGCTTTACGCGCACGAGCTTCTGCATCTGGCCACTCTGTCCAAGCAAGATTGTCAAAATGCTCTTTGATAGCCATATACTCTGCGAAGAGTTCGAGCCAAGATTGGTTGTCTTTAGCAAACTTCTCAAAATCTTTGACATCACCCACTTCCAAGAAGCGTTTAACTGCTTTTTCTAAAAGTGGACGACGTGCGTAATAAATCTTCGCATAGTCAACTTCAGATGCATCGCTACCAAAGTCAACACCTTTAAGATCACTGGCTTCGAGCAAGCCTTGCTCTACCAAGATATCAAGGTCGATAAAATGCGTATTTCCAGCAAAGGCTGAGAATGATTGGTATGGAGAATCTCCATAGCTTGTTGTCCCAAGAGGGAGGATTTGCCAGTAACGTTGCTTCGTACGAACCAAGAAATCAACGAAATCATAGGCAGTCTGGCCAAATGATCCAATCCCGTATGCTCCTGGCAGAGAAGAGATGTGCATCAACACACCACTTTGACGTTTTTTCATAATAGCACCTCATGTGTTTGTTATAAAACGTTGCGCAATTAAGGCGCAAACGTTTGCGTTAATTTAAGTATAACGCATTTCAAAAACAAATGCAAGCGTTTTTAAAAAATTTTTTTGAATTATTTTAATCAAACAAAACTTGTTGCCACTGATATTTTATGAAATAAGCGAAAAAATTTTAAAGATTTTCTGATTTAAGATAATTCATTCCCAATATCTGCTCTATTTTCTGAAAAACCGAGCCGAATTTACGCAATCGTTTTCCTAATATATTTTCCATTCAAGAAAAACAAACATTTTAAGTTCTTTCCTATATAAAGGCTTTAATAAATGTTTGAAACCTTAAAATTTTTTTAAAATTTTTGCTAAAAAAACTTGCAACCGTTTTCTATTTGTGCTATACTAAGTTCGTAAAAGAAAACGTTTGCGTTTTCTCATTAAATTATTTTTGTTATTCTTTAGGAGGAATACACTATGTCATCTAAATTCATGAAGAGCGCTGCTGTGCTCGGAACTGCTACTCTTGCTAGCTTACTTTTGGTAGCTTGCGGAAGCAAAACTGCTGATAAAGCAGCTGATACTAGCTCATCTGAAGCAAAAGAAATCACTTTCTACGTTGAAGACCAATACAAAGCCTACGCTGAAAAAGTTGCTGCAGCTTATGAAAAAGAATCAGGTACAAAAGTTAACATCAAATCAGGTGACCAACTTGGTGGACTTGACAAACTTTCACTTGACAACCAATCAGGTCAAGCTGCTGACGTTATGATGGCTCCATACGACCGTGTAGGTAGCCTTGGTACTGACGGACAACTTTCAGAAGTTACTTTGAGCGACGGCGCTAAAACAGATGATAAAACTAAATCTCTTGTAACAGCTGCTGACGGTAAAGTTTACGGTGCTCCTGCCGTTATCGAGTCACTTGTTATGTACTACAACAAAGACTTGCTTAAAGAAGCTCCAAAAACTTTTGCTGAATTAGAAGAACTTGCTAAAGACAGCAAATACGCTTTCGCTGGTGAAGATGGCAAAACTACTGCATTCCTAGCTGACTGGACAAACTTCTACTACGCATACGGACTCCTTGCTGGTAACGGTGGTTACGTATTCGGACAAAACGGTAAAGACGCTAAAGACATCGGTCTTGCAAACGACGGTTCTATCACTGGTGTCAACTACGCTAAATCTTGGTATGAAAAATGGCCTAAAGGTATGCAAGATACTGAAGGTGCTGCAAACTTGATCCAAACTCAATTCCAAGAAGGTAAAACAGCTGCTATCATCGATGGACCTTGGAAAGCTCAAGCATTCAAAGATGCTAAAGTAAACTACGGTGTTGCTACTATTCCAACTCTTCCAAATGGTAAAGAATACACACCATTCGGTGGTGGTAAAGCTTGGATCATCCCATCAAGCACTAAGAACCTTGAAGCTGCACAAAAATTTGTAGACTTCCTTGTTTCAACTGAACAACAAAAAGCATTCTACGATGCAACTAACGAAATCCCAGCTAACACTGAAGCTCGTTCATACGCTGAAGGTAAAAACGATGAGTTGACAACAGCTGTTATCAAACAGTTCAAGAACGCTCAACCAATGCCAAACATTTCTCAAATGTCAGCTGTTTGGGATCCAGCTAAAACAATGCTCTTTGACGCTGTAAGTGGTAAAAAAGATGCTAAGACAGCTGCTAACGATGCTGTAACATTGATCAAAGAAACAATCAAACAAAAATTTGGTGAATAATTGAATTCGTTACAAGGGGGGAGAATACAAATCCCCCTTTGATTTTATAAATTTACGAATGATTGCAGTTGCCTATCTAGTGATTGGAGACAAACTTCAATCTCGTATCCTATGAAAGGAGTATTCATGGAAAACCAACAACCTAGCAAAGCAGCCTTGCTTTCAGTGATTCCTGGGTTAGGACAGATTTACAATAAACAAAAGGCCAAAGGTTTTATCTTCCTTGGTGTAACTATCGTGTTTGTTCTTTATTTCCTAGCACTTGCAGCCCCTGAATTGCACAATTTGATCACTCTTGGTGACAAGCCAGGTCGTGATAATTCCCTCTTTATGCTGATTCGTGGTGCCTTCCATTTAATCTTTGTAGTCGTTTATGTGCTCTTTTATTTCTCAAATATTAAAGATGCACATACAATCGCAAAACGTATTAACAATGGAATTCCTGTCCCACGGACTTTTAAAGATATGATCAAAGGTATTTATGAGAATGGTTTCCCTTACCTCTTGATCATCCCATCTTACGTCGCTATGACATTTGCGATTATCTTCCCAGTTATCGTAACCTTGATGATTGCCTTTACCAACTACGACTTCCAACACTTGCCACCAAACAAATTGTTGGACTGGGTTGGTTTAACGAACTTCACAAACATCTGGAGTTTGAGTACCTTCCGTTCAGCCTTTGGTTCCGTTCTTTCTTGGACCATTATCTGGGCTTTATCTGCTTCTACTTTGCAGATTGTCATTGGTATCTTTACTGCCATCATTGCCAACCAACCATTTATCAAAGGAAAACGTATCTTCGGTGTTATTTTCCTTCTTCCTTGGGCAGTTCCAGCCTTCATCACTATCTTGACATTCTCAAACATGTTTAATGATAGTGTTGGTGCCATCAACACCCAAGTCTTGCCTCTTTTGTCTAAGGTTCTTCCTTTCCTAGATGGAGCTCTTATCCCTTGGAAAACCGATCCGACTTGGACTAAGATTGCCTTGATTATGATGCAAGGTTGGCTAGGTTTCCCATACATCTACGTTTTGACCTTGGGTATCTTGCAGTCTATTCCTAACGACCTCTACGAAGCGGCTTACATCGATGGTGCCAATGCTTGGCAAAAATTCCGCAACATCACTTTCCCAATGATCTTGGCTGTTGCAGCTCCAACATTGATCAGCCAATACACCTTCAACTTTAACAACTTCTCTATCATGTATCTCTTTAATGGTGGAGGACCTGGTAGCGTTGGTGGTGGAGCCGGTTCAACTGATATCTTGATCTCATGGATTTACCGTTTGACAACAGGTACAGCCCCACAATACTCTATGGCGGCAGCTGTTACCTTGATTATCTCCATTATTGTCATCTCTATCTCTATGATTGCATTCAAGAAACTACACGCATTTGATATGGAGGACGTCTAAGATGAATAACTCAATCAAACTCAAACGTAGACTGACTCAAACCCTCACTTACCTCTACTTGATTGGCTTATCAATCGTCATTATTTATCCACTTTTGATTACCATTATGTCAGCCTTCAAGTCTGGTAACGTGGTAGCCTTTAAACTAGATGGTAACGTCGATTTTAGTTTTGATAACTTTAAAGGACTCTTCACTGAAACCTTGTACGGCACTTGGTATCTCAATACCTTGATCATTGCCTTGATTACAATGGCTGTCCAAACAAGCATCATCGTACTTGCTGGTTATGCCTACAGTCGATACAACTTCTTGGCTCGTAAACAAAGTTTGGTCTTCTTCTTGATCATCCAAATGGTACCAACAATGGCTGCTTTGACTGCCTTCTTCGTTATGGCACTTATGTTGAACGCCCTTAACCATAGCTGGTTCCTCATCTTCCTCTATGTCGGTGGTGGTATCCCTATGAACGCTTGGTTGATGAAAGGTTACTTTGATACCGTACCAATGTCTCTTGATGAATCAGCAAAACTTGATGGTGCAGGACACTTCCGCCGCTTCTGGCAAATCGTCCTCCCTCTTGTTCGCCCAATGGTTGCGGTACAAGCCCTCTGGGCCTTCATGGGACCTTTCGGAGACTATATCCTCTCTAGTTTCTTGCTTCGTGAGAAAGAATACTTTACAGTTGCCGTTGGTCTCCAAACCTTCGTCAACAATGCGAAGAACTTGAAGATTGCCTACTTCTCAGCAGGTGCCATCCTCATCGCACTTCCAATCTGTACACTCTTCTTCTTCTTACAAAAGAACTTTGTTTCAGGACTTACAAGTGGTGGCGACAAGGGATAATTTATCCCCGCCACCCTTTTTCATTTTGGAGCTTGTGGCTAAAGCTACAAGATTGGACACCCTTCTACAAATCTTATTGAAAGCCCTCTTTCAATACATAATTGATTTCCTAGACTTGAAATAAAGCACATTTCTCTATATAATAATACTCATATAGAAAACACTTTTAGAAAGATGCCTATGCTTCCATATCCATTTTCATATTTTTCAAGTATTTGGGGATTTCGTAAGCCCCTGTCAAAACGTTTTGGACTCAACTGGTTTCAACTCCTCTTTACTAGCATTTTCCTCATCAGCTTGTCTATGGTTCCAATTGCCATTCAAAACAGCTCACAGGAAACGTATCCACTGGATACGTTTATCGATAATGTCTACACACCCCTGACAGATGAAGCGATCATGGATTTGTCGGAGAATGCGCAGATAATAGATGGAAAACTGAGCTATGCTGGAACTAAAAATCAGCAGCCTTCTCTTTTAATTGGCCCAAGCCAAAACAAAGAATTGCCAAAGGACTTGCAACTTCATTTTGATACGGAAGAACTCGTCATCAGTAAGGAAAGTAAGGAACTAACTCGCATTCGCTACCACGCGATTCAAACGGAGAGTTTCCAGAGTAAGGAAGATCTAACCCAAGCCATTTCTAAAGATTGGTACCAACAAAATCGGGTCTATATCAGTCTCTTTCTCGTTCTTGGTGCAAGCTTCCTCTTTGGATTGAATTTCTTCATTGTCTCTCTTGGAGCTAGTCTCCTCCTTTATATCACCAAAAAATCACGCCTCTTTTCATTTAGGAGCTTTAAAGAGTGCTACCATTTTATCTTGAACTGTTTAGGATTACCCACTCTGATTACGCTTATTTTGGGACTTTTTGGCCAAAATATGGCGACCCTTATCACTGTACAAAACATTCTTTTTGTTCTTTATCTGGTCACCATTTTTTACAAGACACACTTCCGTGATCCAGATTATCATAAATAGGAGATTTTTATGCCCGTTACGATTAAAGACGTGGCCAAGGCAGCAGGTGTCTCACCTTCAACTGTTACCCGCGTTATTCAAAACAAATCAACGATTAGTGATGAAACCAAAAAACGAGTTCGCAAGGCGATGAAGGAGCTCAACTACCACCCCAATCTCAATGCTCGTAGCTTGGTAAGTAGCTATACTCAAGTTATCGGCCTGGTGCTTCCTGACGACTCGGATGCCTTTTACCAAAATCCTTTCTTCCCATCTGTTCTACGAGGGATCGCCCAAGTGGCATCTGAGAACCACTATGCTATCCAGATTGCAACGGGGAAAGATGCAAAAGAGCGGCTCAAAGCTATTTCCCAGATGGTCTATGGTAAGCGTGTAGATGGTTTGATTTTCCTCTATGCCCAAGAAGAGGATCCTTTGGTTAAGCTAGTAGCAGATGAGCAATTTCCTTTCCTTATCTTAGGTAAATCTCTATCTCCCTTCATTCCGCTTGTTGATAATGACAATGTCCAGGCTGGTTTTGATGCGACAGAATATTTCATCAAAAAAGGATGCAAGCGAATTGCTTTTATCGGAGGAACCAAAAAACTTTTCGTAACACAAGATCGTCTAATGGGTTATGAGTTAGCTCTTAAACGATACCAACTTCCTATTGATCCAAATCTGACCTACTTTGCGACCGAATTTCTTGAAGATAATGGTTATCGCTTTAGTAAACTTCTCTTCGAGCATGATCCAAATATTGATGCTATTATTACTATTGATAGCCTTCTTGCTGCAGGGGTCTGTGATTACATCGCAAAACACCAACTGGATGTCCCTGTCCTCAGCTTTGACTCGGTCAACCCTAAACTGAACTTGGCAGCCTATGTGGATATCAATAGCTTAGAACTCGGGCGCGTTTCCTTTGAAACCATTCTCCAGATTATTAACGATGCCAAAAACAATAAACAGATTTGTTACCGCCAGTTGATTGGGCACAAAATTATCGAAAAATAAAGACCAGCCTCAAGGCTGGTCTTTTGAGTATTATTAATTGTCTGTTTCTACGAATCGTCCTAGGATGTGGACATTTTCGGATACAGAGACAAAGGCTGTCGGATCGACCTGTTTCATGATGTGTTTAAAATCATTAAACTCTGCTCGCGTGATAACCGTAATCAAGACTGCTTTTCTCTCATGATTATAGGTTCCTTCTGCATCGTGGATCATGGTTGCTCCTCGGTGCAATTTTTTATGGATTTTTGCGATTACCTTGTCAGGATTATTGGTCACAATCATGGCCTGCATGCGTTTTTGCTTTGTAAAGACCGCATCTGTCACACGGCTCGATACAAAAATGGTGATCATAGAGTAGAGGGCGTATTTCCAACCAAAGGTCAGACCTGCTATCAGCATGATGGTTCCATTTACCAAGAAAGAAATACTGCCGACATTCTTACCCGTTTTCTTTCGAATGGTCAGACTGACGATATCTGTACCTCCGCTAGAAATATTGTTACGGAGTGCAAAACCAATCCCCAAGCCCATGACAACACCCCCAAAAAGAGCATTGATGATGGGATCCTCTGTCAAGGTCACAACTGGCACAAGCTGGATAAAGAGGGAACTCATGGATACTGTGATAAAGGTAAAGATTGTAAACTTATGCCCAATCTGATACCAAGCCAAAATCATCAACGGAAAATTGATGGCATAAAAGGTCAGCGATATCGGAATATAAAAACCAAACCAGTGATTACTCAAAGCAGAGATAATCTGTGCCAAACCCGTCGCACCACTGGAGTAAACGTGTCCTGGTTGAAAAAAGAAATTGACTGCTACTGCTGACAAAAATCCATAGACCAGAGAGGCCGATACTTTCTCATCATATTTTTCCCGAGAGATACTTTGTAAAACTCGTAAGATTTTTATCTGATAAGCAAAGCGGCGCAGATAATAGCGCCACCGCTTAATTTGTTTTGCTTGTTTCATCTTCTTCTACTTGTAAGCTGAGTTCCTCTAGTTGTTTGAGAGCGACTGTTGATGGAGCTTGTGTCATTGGGTCGGTTGCCTTATTGTTCTTAGGAAAGGCAATGACTTCACGGATATTTTCTTCTCCTGCAAGCAACATGACAAAACGGTCAAGACCGATCGCCAAACCACCATGAGGTGGGAAACCATAGTCCATAGCCTCAAGAAGGAAACCAAACTGGTCATTTGCTTCTTTGGCTGAGAAACCAAGAGCCTTGAACATGCGTTCTTGAAGGTCTTTTTGGTTGATACGGAGGCTACCACCTCCAAGCTCATAACCGTTCAAAACGATATCGTAGGCAATGGCACGAACCTTAGCCAAATCACCTTCTAATTCGTAAGCTGTCTCTTCCTGTGGAAGGGTAAACGGATGGTGGGCACTCATGTAACGACCTTCTTCTTCAGACCATTCAAACATTGGCCAGTCAATCACCCAAAGGAAGTTGAATTTATCGTTATCAATCAAGTCAAGCTCTTTGGCAATACGTCCACGAAGGGCGCCTAGTGTTGCATTCGCCACTTCAAGCGTATCCGCCACAAAGAGAACCAAATCCTTATCTTCAAGACTAAGCGCTGCAGTCAAGTCTGCTTGGATCCCAGTCAAGAACTTGGCAACCGGTCCATTTAATTCTCCATCAACCACTTTGACCCAAGCAAGACCTTTGGCACCATATTGTTTGGCTACTTCAGTCATCTTGTCAATGTCTTTACGTGAGTAGTTGTCTGCAGCTCCTTTGACTACAATGGCTTTAACGGCAGGTGCTTCTGAAAAGACTTTGAAATCAACACCTCTAACCACTTCTGTCAAGTCCTGAAGCAACATATCAAAACGAGTATCAGGTTTGTCAGAACCGTAAAGAGCCATCGCGTCATCATACTTCATACGAGGAAATGGAAGCGTTACTTCGATGCCTTTGGTTTCTTTCATCACGCGCGCAATCAAGCCTTCTGTGATATCTTGGATCTCTTGCTCCGTAAGGAAAGACGTTTCCAAGTCGACCTGAGTAAACTCAGGCTGACGGTCACCACGCAAATCCTCGTCACGGAAACATTTAACGATTTGGTAGTAACGGTCAAACCCAGCATTCATCAAAAGCTGTTTAGTGATTTGTGGGCTCTGAGGAAGAGCGTAGAAATGCCCTTTATTGACACGAGATGGCACCAAATAGTCACGCGCTCCTTCTGGTGTTGACTTCGAAAGGAATGGCGTCTCCACATCGATAAACTCCAACTCATCCAAGTAGTTACGGATAGAGTGAGTCACCTTAGCACGAAGCTTAAGGTTTTCTAGCATTTCTGGACGACGAAGGTCAAGGTAACGGTAACGCAAACGTGTATCGTCATTGGCCTCAATCCCATCTTTAATCTCAAAAGGTGTTGTTTTGGCTGTATTAAGCACTGCCAAAGCTGTCACGTTCAACTCAACTGCACCAGTCGGCAATTTATCATTAGCTTGCTCACGCGCAGCGACTTGTCCAGTCACCTCGATGACAAACTCACTACGAAGGCTTTCAGCTGTTGCCATGACCTCTGCAGAGACTTTTTCAGGGTTGATAACCAACTGCATGATTCCTTCACGGTCACGAAGGTCGATAAAGATCAAACCACCTAGGTCACGACGACGACCAACCCATCCTTTCAAGGTCATTTCTTGTCCGATGTGTTCCTCACGAACACGACCAGCATACATACTACGTTTCATGTTTTCTCTCCTCTTTTATTCTGTTACTATTTTACCATAAAAGCGCAGGCTCTTCATGAAAATCAGCAGAAAAGTTTGATTGTCTTTAGAATCAAAACGAACAGACAAAAAATCCGATGAAAACGTCATCGGATTCTCTGATTATAATTCTTAACCTTTTTACGCTTTTCAGCAATCTCAGCTGCCTTTTTAGGTAGAACAATCTCCGTCGCATAAGCCGAAGCAAAACGCAAGACTCCTGCAATAGGCGCAAAGACAACTGCTAGATAGTTGTAAAAGAAGTCGCCTTTAAAGGCATAGGCAAGTGCCCCGATGATAAAGAAGAGAACGACCGCCTGTATCACTGCTAATAAAATTATTCGTTTCATGTGACCTCCTGACTCTATTATAGCATGAGTATCATCAAAAAGCCGATTAAATTATTCAAAGCGTGGAGAGAAATGCTATAAAGAAGACCTTTTCGGCTCACATAAGCCAGTCCCAAACTCAATCCCAGACTAGCATAAACTAAAAACTGTTGCAAAGTTCCTGGAAAATGAATCAAGGCAAAAAGCACACTCGATACGAGGAGAAACAGAGCTGTCTGTTTTCCGTTGTTCTGCTTAGGAAAGAGATAGCGCGCCAGCATCCCTCTAAAGATGAGTTCTTCCGTCAGAGGAGCAAAGACCACTACCATAAAGAAACCAAAGACAGGCTGAGCAACTGTCAGTTGTGATACGATTTGTTGATTGACTGACGGATCTTCTGGCAAAAAGAACTGGGCTGTAATCGCCACTAGCAAAACCAGAGTAGGCAACCAGATATAACGATTAAAAGCTGTTGTCTGGATGCTAACCTTTTCTGTCTGATACCATATGTAAACTCCATAAACATAGGCCCCTGACAGGGCGACATAAAGTGGCAAGACTCCAAAGATTGAAGCCCCTAGGTCAAGCGCCGATAAAGCCATACTCTGAACCAGACCATAGCCAAAGTAAAAGGATAGAATAGCTAGAAGAAACCAGCCAAGATTTTTAAGTAATTTCATAAAAGACTCCTATTGAAATGAAGACTTAGCATTGTTATTTACATCATCTTGATAAAAATGTGGAATACAGTCGCAACTAAAAGGGATAATAAGCGAATTCCTCTTGCAAAAATAGAAACGGTAGTAATAGTTTTATAAAGATATTTTGGAGCAAGCAAGAGCAATGTTAATCCTAGGAAAAAGAGGGTCAGGATGTATTCCTGACCAGCTTATCTGTCATTAAAATCCTAATTTTTCAAATATTTCTGAAAAGTTTTGGCTAATGGTCTCAAGTGACACTTGAACTTCTTCTCGAGTTTGGTTGTTCTTAACTGTCACTTGTCCGCTTTCGACTTCGCTCTCTCCGAGAGTGATGAGGGTCTTAGCAGCAAAGACATCGGCTGACTTGAACTGAGCTTTGAGTTTACGGTTGAGGTAGTCACGTTCTGCTTTGAATCCTTGTTGGCGAAGGACTTGTACCAATTCCAAGGCCTTAACATTTGCTCCTTCACCCAAGACTGCGATATAGACATCTAGGGCGTTTTCGATAGGGAGAGCCACACCTTGCTTTTCAAGGATGAGAAGCAGGCGCTCTACACCAAGTCCAAAACCAAACCCAGCAGTTTCAGGACCACCAAAGTAAGCAACCAAACCATCGTAACGACCACCCGCACAGACTGTCAAATCATTGCCCTCAATCTCAGTGATAAACTCGAAAATCGTGTGGTTGTAGTAGTCCAAACCACGTACCATATTGGTATCGATGATATAGTCTACACCCAGATTTTCCAACATCTGACGGACGGCATCAAAATGAGCTTGGCTTTCTGCATCAAGGAAGTCCAAGATAGACGGCGCATTTTCTACTGCCACCTTGTCTTCTTTTTCCTTAGAGTCCAAGACACGGAGAGGATTTTCCTCCAAACGACGTTGGCTATCCTTCGACAAGGTCTCCTTGAGCGGTGTCAAATAGTCGATCAAGGCCTGACGATAAGCCGCACGGCTCTCAGGATTTCCGAGAGTGTTGAGGTGTAATTTGACACCTTGGATGCCGATTTCTTTCAAGAAATGAGCTGCCATAGCGATGGTTTCCACATCGGTAGCTGGATTGCTAGAGCCAAAACACTCGACACCAATCTGGTGGAACTGGCGTAAACGACCTGCTTGTGGACGCTCATAACGGAACATAGGGCCCATATAGTAGAACTTACTTGGCTTTTGCACTTCTGGGGCGAAGAGTTTATTTTCCACATAAGAGCGGACAACGGGCGCAGTTCCTTCTGGACGAAGGGTGATATGACGATCACCCTTGTCATAGAAATCATACATTTCCTTGGTTACGATATCCGTTGTATCTCCGACAGAGCGACTGATGACCTCGTAATGCTCAAAAATAGGCGTGCGCACTTCCGCATAGTTATAGCGCTTGAAAATTTCACGGGCAAAGCCCTCAACATACTGCCACTTGGCAGACTCAGCAGGTAAAATATCCTGCGTTCCTTTTGGTTTTTGTAATTTCATAGGGAATCCTCTTTAAACTTAATAGTCTTATTTTACCATAAATAGAGGGATTAAAACAGTGAGAGGAGAAAATCGCAAGAGAGTCTTTTCAGAAAATTCATCAAAAACTTGCCAAATTGTCAGAATTATGAGAAAATAGAGGATATTTATCACGTGGAGGGACTGTAATGAGAGAGGATATCAAAATCAATGACCGTGCTTTGGCCTTGCAAGACCAAATTATCGAAAAACTAGAGAAGGTTTTTGATACAGATGTGGAATTGGATGTTTACAATCTAGGACTGATTTATGAAATCAATCTGGATGAAACGGGTCTCTGCAAGATTGTCATGACCTTCACCGATACTGCCTGTGATTGCGCCGAAAGTTTGCCTATCGAAATCGTCGCAGGTCTGAAACAAATCGAGGGTATCGAAGATGTCAAGGTTGAAGTTACCTGGTCGCCTGCCTGGAAGATTACACGAATTAGTCGCTACGGACGTATTGCCCTTGGACTGCCACCTCGTTAAGCAGGCAAATCACTTTTGAAGATAAAAAGAAGCAAGCCGAAGATGGCTTGCTTTTTGATACTCAATGAAAATCAAAGAGCAAACTAGGAAACTAGCCGCAGGCTGTACTTGAGTACGGCAAGGCGACGTTGACGTGGTTTGAAGAGATTTTCGAAGAGTATGAGTTTATTTTTTACCTGACTTGTCCATGTTCCAGAAGTCTGTCACGGCTCCGCGTGAAGCAGATGATACGATATGGGCATATTTACCGAGAACACCACGGCTGTAAAGAGGTGGCAAGGTTGTTTCTGCCTTGCGTTTTTCAAGTTCTTCTTCTGATACGGCCATGGAAATTTCTTTGGTATCTTGGTCAACCGTAACGATATCACCTGTACGGAGGTAAGCAATCGGTCCACCATCCTGAGCTTCAGGAGCGATATGTCCGACAACCAGACCATAAGTACCACCAGAAAAACGACCATCCGTCAAGAGGGCAACCTTGTCTCCTTGACCTTTACCAACGATCATGGATGAAAGGGACAGCATCTCAGGCATACCAGGACCACCCTTAGGTCCAACGAAACGAACAACGACTACATCACCATCAACGATTTCATCTGTCAGAACGGCCTGAATAGCATCTTCTTCTGAGTCAAAGACCTTGGCTGGTCCAACGTGACGACGCACCTTAACACCTGATACCTTGGCAACCGCACCGTCAGGGGCAAGGTTCCCGTTCAAGATGATAAGCGGACCGTCTGCACGTTTTGGATTTTCAAGTGGCATAATGACTTTTTGGCCTGGTGTAAGGTCTGCAAAGTCAGCCAAATTTTCAGCGACTGTCTTACCAGTACATGTGATACGGTCGCCATGAAGGAAACCATTTGCCAAGAGGTATTTCATAACCGCTGGCACACCACCGACTTCGTAGAGATCTTGGAAGACATACTGACCAGATGGTTTCAAGTCGGCCAAGTGAGGCACACGCTCTTGGATTGTATTGAAGTCCTCAAGTGACAAGTCAACATTAGCCGCATGGGCAATGGCAAGCAAGTGAAGAGTGGCATTTGTAGAACCACCGAGAGCCATGGTTACAGTGATAGCATCTTCAAAGGCTTCACGAGTCAAGATATCTGATGGTTTGAGTCCAAGCTCCAACATCTTGACAACAGCACGTCCTGCTGCTTCGATATCTTCTTTCTTGTCAGCTGATTCAGCTGGGTGAGATGAAGATCCTGGCAAACTCATACCGAGAACTTCGATAGCAGTCGCCATGGTATTAGCTGTGTACATACCACCACAACCACCAGGACCAGGACAGGCATTACATTCAAGACGTTTCACGTCCTCAGCTGTCATGTCACCGTGGTTCCATTTTCCGATTCCCTCAAAGACAGAAACCAAGTCAATGTCTTTGCCATCAAGATTACCCGGTGCAATAGTCCCACCATAGGCGAAAATAGCCGGGATATCCATATTAGCAATGGCAATCATAGAACCAGGCATGTTCTTGTCACAGCCACCGATAGCGACGAAGGCATCGACGTTGTGACCACCCATAGCCGCCTCGATAGAGTCCGCAATGATATCACGAGATGTTAGAGAGAAACGCATACCAGGCGTTCCCATGGCAATCCCGTCCGCTACGGTGATAGTCCCAAACTGAACAGGCCAAGCACCTGCCGATTTGACACCTTCTTTGGCCAATTTCCCGAAATCATGCAAGTGAATGTTGCAAGGGGTATTTTCCGCCCAAGTTGAAATCACTCCCACAATCGGTGTTTCAAAGTCCTTATCTGTCATACCAGTCGCACGAAGCATGGCACGGTTTGGTGATTTAACCATGCTGTCATAAATGCTACTGCGGTGACGTTTATCTAATTCAGTCATCTTATCCCTCCCATTTCAGTTTTTACTATTATAGCACATTTTAAAGGCAATGAACAGAAGAAAATTCTTGAATTTTCAGAAAATTTCGATTAATTTGATTGAATGACTTCTAATTTTTTTATCTTTTTTTGTCAAGTAACTTTACTTTACAAAAAAAATGTGTTATCCTAGTATGGTTGATGAAAATCACTAGATTGAATCGAATTTAAATACCTAAAGGAGAAAAGAAAATGGCAGTACCTGCACGTCGCACCTCAAAAGCGAAGAAAAACAAACGTCGTACACACTACAAAGTAACAGCTCCATCTGTAAACTTTGACGAAACTACTGGAGATTACTCACGTTCTCACCGCGTATCACTTAAAGGATACTACAAAGGACGTAAAATCGCTAAAGCTGCATCAGCTGAATAATAGAAGGGAGATACCATGCGCGTAAATATCACACTTGAACACAAAGAATCTGGTGAACGCTTGTACCTTACTTCTAAAAACAAACGGAACACTCCAGACCGTCTTCAATTGAAGAAATACTCACCAAAACTTCGCAAGCACGTAGTGTTTACAGAAGTTAAATAGTGGGTCATTACGTTTCAGTAGAAACGAAAAAACCTTGATTTCATGCGATTTTTGGAATATTGAAATTCATTACAAATCATTTGAAATCAGTTCTATGGCAACCTTTTTGGCAACCTTTTTTGAAATAAAAAAGAAAGTCAACAATCGAAGAATATAAAGTCCTAAGAATTTTTTAGGACTTTTTTATTCCTAAAAATTGTGGCTCTATACTATTTGTAGTGGGTAAATCCCCTATAGATCTTATGGAGCCTATTTTTGTGTAGAAAAAAAGTCCCATAAGATCTATAATGAAAAGCGACAAAGCAACTCATTAGAAAAATTCATATGGAACCATTACATTTTATCACAAAACTACTAGACATTAGAGACCCTAATATCCAATTTATGGATATCATCAACAAGGATACACAAAAAAATCATCTCTAAACTGGAAGCGACCAATAATCTCATCAAACTTATCAAACGAAATGCCTTTGGATTTCGAAACTTTTAAAACTTCAAAAAACGGATTTTCATAACTCTGAACATCAAAAAAGAAAGGACGAAATTTGTCCTTTCTAGATCTTAGCTTTTCTGGCTCTATAATATTTGTAGTGGGTAAATCCCTTATGGATCTGATAGAGTCTATTTAATTTCAATCCAGTTAAGATCATCTGCACTTAGTGGTGTAAAAGAATCTAGTAAACGTTCCAGCTCTATTCTAGTATACACTTTACCTTTTTCATCTTTAATAGTTATGACATTATTTGTATTTGTTTGATTAATACTTAACACTTTGTTTAATTGTGTCCCCTGTTCATTAAACATATATTGTTCATACAAATATGTACCGCCTGAGAAACCACCCCTCAACCAAAAACTACCATCACTCATAGGTATAAGGAAATAAAGATGGCCAAGAAGCTCAACATTATTTATAATTTTTCCATTATTTAATGTAAAAACATTATATATTGTCCGTTCCCAATTATACTTCTGACTAGTTCTTTTAGAATCTTTCGATGTTTGATCACCTGCAATTACTAATTCATTAACACCGTTATTGTCAAAATCATATAAAGCATAATATAACTTCACTGGTTCAGGTCTTCCATTCGGCAATATTTCGAAATTAACATAGCTATATCCTGGTTCAATCTTTTTATTTTTAAGCACTTTAAGATATTCATCAATAACCGGCTGATACTCAGTCATAGTTCCCGATATATCTTCTTTACTTTTTAGTCCAGATACTGTCACTTCGACAACATTTTCCTCAAATGTTTTTCCTTTTGATTTTAACTCTTCTAAATAAGAATCTTTGACATTAAATATTAATTTATCACCGTTCTTCAGATTTTTGGGTTTATCTGTTTGTTTGAATTCTAGAACAGAATTAGTTCTATCTACTAATTTACCATAGCCATCAACTCCTGTAAATTGAATATTCGCTTCTTTTATTAAATCTTCCGCTGAAACCTTCTCATACTCCTTCAAATTTTCAACTTTAAAGATTTTCTTCTCAGATTTGATGGGAACAATAGGATTTGTAACTGTTACTGTAATTGTGACCTCATCCCCGTTCTTTAAACGATTCTTCTTATCATAATCTATCTTTACACTACTAATCATATTGTTAATAAGAGGATATTTAGAAGAATAGCGAGGATCTGTTTTAACTTTTTCTTCTCCTTCTGGATCAGCAGCTAATAACTTTGCTTGTTCCTTCTCTATACCAGATTTTTCCAGAATAATCTGTGTCATCCAAATATTAAATTCCTTTTCATTTGAATTTATTAGTTCACCATCTCCATCGTAACCTGTAAATTCAACAGTTAGTACGTTGAATATACTTTTGGGTTGAGACTGGAAATAGATATAACCACCTAAAGAAAATAAAACAAGTAATAATACAATAAAAATTCCTACAGACTTCTTCCGATTGGTTGATACAAATTTCTTAATTTTTTCCAAGAAAGATTGTTTTTTTATTGATTTACTCCTATCCGCACTTAAATTATTTAAATAAAGTGACAATTCTTCTGGTGTAGGTTTACGACCATTTTGCTCCTCAAATTGTTTTATCCATTCCTTATTATCCATTATTCTATTATCTCCTCATCATTTTTCAATAATCATTATTATTATAATCATCTAAAATTTTTTTTTAGAAAATATAAATAATTTATTTAAAATATATCTTCCAGATTCTAATTTTAAAGTTTAAACATCATCATAACAATCTTCAATTATTATATATTCATCAAATTACTCAGTGATCTATAAACTATTAATCAATGCAATAATTAATTTTAATCTTACTATAAACAGTTTTTAAAATATTTAAAACCTATAATAGGTGCACTATACTCCAAAAGTTAGACAGCAAATTCTAACTTTTGAAAGTCGGTAAAAGGAAGTAGTATGAGTATGAGTTTGATTTATAACTGTTAAAATTTGTTTCTCATTCTCTGCCATAAGCCGAAATAAATTGTTATAGAAACAATAGGTTTATTGTCGTACAAAATTTGATAACTAATATTAAAAATGTTAACTACCAAAAATTATACTTCAAATAAATTTTAAGTATACTAACGTCTGAAATATTTCAAAAACATACTATAAAACCTTAAATCAATCAAAATAATCTATTAAATTGCTCCATTAAGAATAGGACGAATACCATCTAGTATGATGGAGAAGAGAGAAGAGCTGACAAATTTCTCTGTAAAAATAATTAAAAATAAAGCTAATGTAATATAAATGATTCTAATATAAAAAACGTCTATTTTAGAATTAGATTCATTAATATTCATCAAACCAATAATTAATAAAATAAAATTATATAAAAATCTTAAAAGAAGAAAAGCAATAAAAACAACTATTAAATTATTAAGACCCGGTATTTGTTTAATTAAATTATCAAGTCCATAGAAAATCTGCGTAGTGAGATTCATCATTGGTGCTGGAGCTACTATTAAGTGTGAAGGTATGAATAGAACACACAAAATGAGAAGAATATTTGGGAGTATTAAAAATGAAGTAGAACCTAATTTTTCACTTAAATAAGTTTTCCACTCTAAATTTTTATTTGTTAGTTTAAAAGCTATTAAAGGTAGCAACAAAATTATAATTTGTAGCAAAAAGAATAATAAAATCAAGTAAAAATATGTCCCCAATGAAGTTAATGATTTCCACGAATTAACCAATAATGTATATATTTGAACTCCATTTGGTTCCATATTAATAGTTTTCCCAGCAATCGGTGTATCAATTAACATTTTTAAAACACGCCAGAAAAGTTGCCCTAATGAGACAGATAACAATATGCTGCTAATAAGAATATTGATAACTGGATAGTACCACTGAGCATTCAACTGACGAGACGGATGTTTTAGTGTTTCTATCAACCATGACGGATATGAAATAGTACTAGATACATTAGTGATAGATTCGGCAGTAGTATCTTTATTTACATCTTCTCCATTACTTACATTGTTATCTTCTTGCTCAACTGTAAATTCACCTTTTTTTAAAGCTTCTGCAATTTCTTTCTCATTTGGTACTCTATCATTGATTAATTTGAATAATTCAATCCACTTTTCTTTAGTCATTATTCAGCTCCTTTTTCTTTTGATTCTAGTTCTTTTTTTATTGAATCACGTTCAGCTTGTAGTTTAGTCAAATCCTTTTCCTCAACTTCTAGTTGACTAGTATCTGGTTTAACACGGTAATAAACGTTTTCTGGTTCCGTAAGCATGCTAGGATAACTTTGTCCAGCAACAAGTCTATCTTCAGCAGTATTTGATTGATCAGTATACTGTCCAGCGGACTCTAAGACAATGCCTCTAGGTACTACAATCATATAACCTCCTCCTGCTGGAATACCTTTTGGCTGTAAACCGAAAGAAGCTGTATCAGAGTTAGGACGTTTTTGACCTTTTGAGACTGTTAGTTCATAAGTAGATTCATATTTTTGACCATCGCTATAACCAGTTGCATATATTTCATTAGACTCATTAATAACAAACTCTCTACCCGAAGCTGTACGCCATGTACCTTTCAAACTAGATAAATCGTTATTTCTTAGTGCTTCAATATCCAGTTTTGGAACAGCAGTTTCTTTCTTTAGCTTGCTAACAAGTGCTTCTGTTTCAGTAATCTTGGTATCCAAATCAGCCAGTTGATTCTTGAGTTTTTGAATTTCCTCTTGTTTATCCTTATCAGTCTCATCCGTTTTTCCTTGGCTTGTAGACGCTTGACTTGTTGTCTCTGTAGTTGAAACTGAAGACGATGCTTGATTTGACTCTTTATTTTCCTTAGGTGAGAATAAGAAGAGGCTTGCTAGAATTGCAACAACCAACAGACTGATAGCAATTCCAATGTACACTTTTATTTTAAAAAACTTACCCCTAATCTTAGATGGAGAAGCTCCTTCCACTACCCTCGGGACAGTTGATTTAGGAGCATTCTTCTCTTCAAAATTTTTCTTTGTCATAGTATTCCTCCCATTTTTCACTATATTTTACATTTACCTTAGATAAATTTACGAGTTTTTTCTAGTATACGTGAATGGCTTACAGTTCAAAAATAATCTGAAAAATTATCATGATTAAAGACTGCTACATCATGACTAGCCTTGTCCGATTCAGCCTTAGCAGTATTTACATCAGCTTGAGTAGGAACTTTAGGTTTAACCTCGTCCTTAGCAACTACTTCAGTTGCTGGAGTGTCCTTAGCGACTACTTCGGTTGCTGGCTTATTGACAGGTACTTCAGTTTCACTAGCAGATACCCCAGATGCCACACCTAGAGCTGAGATTGCAAGCGTTGAAATAACTGCACCAGTACGCAATTTTTTGATGGTGCCGTGACCTTGTGTTTTTGATTCTAGTATATAAACTCCTTTATGTCTTAAAAGACTGTTTTATGAATAATATTATACCACACTTAACAGTCTTTTAAATATTATTTTTGTTATAATTTCAGTCTTTTAATAACGATTTATTCAATGAGATAAACTTGTATGATAGTTATGAGGTACTATCATGACTGAAAAAATAAATTTAAGAGAATTTGTTGCAAAACAAATCAGACTTCTAAGACTGAAAAGCGGGATGACACAAGAATATCTAGCTGAAAAGGCTGATCTGGGATTCAACTATATCTATAGATTAGAGAATAAGCAGTTAAACGTTAAGCTGGAGACCATTGAAAAAATCATACAAGCGCTTGAAGTTGATATGAATACTTTTTTTAATATTGAAAATCAAAATCAAAGCGGAGAATTTTCACAACTCATTGAAGATATTAGAAACCTACCGACAGAAAAAAGAGAACCTACTATAAAAGCTCTCCGAGATATATTAAAACAAATAAATTAAGCCAAGTATTTTTGAACTTGGCTTTTTATATTAGTTATCAAATCCATTTCGCTCTCGTACGTCCTTGATAAAGCTCTCGATATTATCCCAATCCTCGTACTCATCAGCAATCCTAAATGTGTCAAGACGATTAGCTACTTGAGAAAATATTTCAATGTTTTCTTCGGATTCAAATATCTTTTCAACAAGAGGAAGATATTCAATAGCTTTCGACAGAGTATCTAATTTGCTAATAATTTCAAATAGATTATCTTGTTCAGAGATACTCTTATAAAAGTGATCAATCCATACAATTAGAGCGTAGTCATTAATTTTAGTTTTCTTATTTGGGAACTCTACACTTTCTAAGCTCGATATTATGGAGTTTTTTAATGATTCCGCTCGTTTATCATCTGATAATACAGCTTTTGCCTTATCTTTTAAATCAAGTTTTTCTAATTTATTAGTGATTATATTAGATACTTCTGTAATATAATCTTCATCTCCCTTCCCTATTGCATCCACAATAGTCTCTGCAAATTTTTCTAATGCAGTAGATTTTTCGTTTATATTATCTTTGCCAAAGGAAGGGAAAATAGCTAAATAATTATTTTTAGAGACTACCTTACCAGACAACAAATTTTCTGCCGTCTTGTCGCTCATGTGAAACTTTTCTACTAGATAAGCAATTTTAGCTTCATAATCTCCACTAATCCCTTGTTCATATTTGAACCCTTGAAATTCTTTCATTTTGTGCATCAAATTAACTGTAACTGCAACAAGCATGCGTTCTTCTTTTTTTTCTTCCATATCAGACATCCTTTACACAAAAAAAGTTTATGTACATATTAGCATTAATGTATTTGAAACGTCAAGATATTGATGCATTTTTATAAAAATTTAGGGTAAAACGTTTTCAAGAAAAATCTTAAAAAAAATTTATTTTTTCTTTGAACTAAATAATCTCGATAGATAATAAATTATATTCCACTGAAAGTGCTATGTAGCAAGCTTTAAACAATGGTTTGAACAAACAAAAAAATCTTAAAAAAACCAAGAAAAATTATTACGTATATTTTAAGTGAATTTAGGTAAAATCTTGTCAGTTTTTATGGGAGAATTAAGATGTGAGGTAGCTATCACACAATACATATCTTCAATAAATTTGAAAAGCCGTGAATTTTTTGATGTATTTAATAAAACGGTTAGAAAAGAGGTAGCCTATGGAAGCTACACAAACAACAATGCAGGGTCGCCTTATTGGCGCATCAGAAGTGAAAGATTTTACTTCTGGTCTCGGTACTGGTCAAACCCAATTAACAATTGGTGTACGAACTTCAGACGGTCGATTTAATCAAACAAATATCAAGGCTGATATAGTTAATGTATCTGATTTTACAACCTTATTTGACGAAAAAGTAGAAATTGTTCTTGAGGGTGTTTCTATCAATGCTTATAACAGTGGAAATCGTGCTGCGCTCTCAGTAAAAGCTAAGTCTGCTTTTATTGAGCTTGCTTAAATTATTAGGGGAGGTCTTCCTCCCTCCCATTTATTGGAGGTTTACTTTATGCTTATTTTAAATAGTTTACATGAAACGATTGATTTAAATTTATCATCATACCTTGATAGAAGTGAAACACCTATCCTTTTCGATAGTCACCCTATAAATCTTCCTAGAGGTAATTTCTACAGCGGTCGTATCAGATTCTGGGTAACCGAGGATTTTTCCGTAGATATAGCAGACTTTGTAGTTAGTCAGGTTTATAAACATATCAAGGAAATACTTGAATTTTCTTATGATATTCATGATTCTTACGTAGATTTTAATTATCGAATGAGGGAGCATGAAAGCAAGGAGGAAAACTAATGATTATTCTGTACTCTATTTCACTACTATTTATCCTATTGTTAGGGATTATGGTTCTTGTCATTTGGGGAATATATCAATTTGATAAAATATTCCTAAACCAACTTTTCTTTAACTACTTAAACAATAAATATTCTCCTCCTAGAGAGTGGTATAAGATAGGTAGTGTCCAACAGAATATTTATTCTCTGTTACCTACGCTAGAACATTTAAAGGTTAAAGAGCAAGTTAAACTTTCTGATAGTGGTGAATATCTAATAATTCAACTCAGTTCCAATATTTCATCAGAACAACAGCTTGAAATTGAGAATATAGTAAAAGGAATTATTGCAAACCACGAAGTTTCTTATACTATTGATTATAGTCAAGTTGAGTTGGTAAACGGAGGGTGGTTTATTTTCTTAAAATTAGAAACCATTGGGGACGCTACCTTTAATCAGAATGCTAGAGCAACAGAACCTAAAATTCAGGAGGAATTTGACCTTGATGAAATCATTGAGCTCTAAAAATCCATTTCTAAAAGCTGGGGGCGGAACGCCAGATATAGATTTCATCCATCTTTTGTTGCTTGGGGGTACTGGTGTTGGAAAATCTACGGCTGTTCTCGCTATCATCAATTATCTATACAATCAAAATCCTGCAAGTGAATTTATTATTTCTGAGATGAAGCAGTCTGATTATTTATTTGCGGAACATTTACACAATGTATATTTAGGGGACAGAGCTATTTTAGCTATAGATGTAGCTTTTAATGAGATTGAGTTAAGAAAAAAGAATAGAGGAAGAGAAAAAACACCCTACTATCTTGTAGTAGAAGAATTAACTTCATTATTTGAATTAGCAGGAAAGTCTAAGAAAGAATATCAGGAGAAAATTAGAGTTATTCTTTATACTGGGAGGGCCTTTAATGTCAAATTATTAGCCGTTTCACAAGATCTGCTTGCTTCTGCACTGGGGGAGGGTTCTGCTCGGAATCAATTTTCTTTAGTAATTGCATTAGGGTCACTGAGGTCATCAGTAACTAAGGGACTTTTTGAACTAAAGGAAGGACAAGAGTTACAAAAAAATTTACCCAAAAGATTTGGCTATCTTCAGCGTTTTGATGATGGTTCTAATGTTATTAAAATTAAGGTTAAACAAGTACCCGATATAAATTTACTGAAGGGACGAGTTCTTGATATATTAGGAAAGTCTGCTGATGTTGCTGAGGCTGTTGACCCTGATTCACTTTAGAGAATCAGACGGTCTTACAGCCTCGCCAGCTTTAGCTGGCTGTTATACGGGGGACATGTAAAGACCCCCGTTCCATTTGACCTTGTTCTAAAGCTTTGTAGATCCCACTTTAGGGTAAAATACCTATTTACCTTAAAACGCTGGTATATCAGCGTTATTCTATAACTTTTTATTTAGGGTGATTACTTCTTGAAACTGTGGGAGAATAAAAGCATAGGAATTTCGTTACATTACAATAAATAGTTAACTAAAACAATATTTGCCGCCCGGTTAACTTTCACTCTTTAGGCGGATAGAAAAAAAATAAAATGATTTGTAAAAATGAAATTGAAAAATATCTTCAAAAAGATAACGACCATAACCCAGTCATTATGACCAGTGTCGATGAAGCTACATTTGTCATCCAACCAACAGAAGATACTGTAGGAGAATATCCTGATAATTGGCATCAAATTGCTTTATCGCTGTCTGAAACAGTAGCAGAAAATCTATCCCTCCCTGTTCTCTTTGGAGATTATATTCCACTGAAAACCCCACCAGCAGGCTATACAGACGGACTTACCTTTCAGAATCTCCCCTATTACTTTGCAATTGCTTGGCATCAAACTAATTTCACTATGGGGATTATCCTAAAAATTTCTGCATCAGCTTTGTCTCACTATAAATCCTCTTATCAAGACTATTATGGTGAAGTAATTGACGTTCACAATATAGCACAACTGCTGTACGCTGAATATTATGACTTGCGCCTTTCTCGTATTGACCTTGCTATTGATTACTTTAATTATCCAATTTCTGTCAATACTCTTTATCAAGGGTTAAAAATAAGAAAATATATTATCACTAATCATAAAGGACGTAAAAATGTTTCTAAGATTAGCGCTCAAGAAGTGGATGGTCAAGCTCAAACTATATATATCGGTAGCAAGAAAAAGAATGTAAATGCTCTGTTGCGGATTTATAACAAGTATCAGGAACAATTAGACAATCAAGGTCGCTATATGCACTTAACTAAGTATTGCAATTCTTGGATCCGTATGGAAGCTTCTTACAAAGGAACTTATAGCAATCAAATACTAGCCTTACTTCTTGATATTGATAGCCCTCAAGATTTGAGCAAGCTCATTGTTAATAAAATGATTGACAAGTATTGTTTTCATGACACCAAGACTGGTCAGTCTTTACCATTCACTAGTGACTTACTTAAAGGATTTGGTAACTTCCCGGAACTTGAATCTTTGAACTCTCGAAACAACGACCTACTCGCAACGATTTCATATTTGATGAAAGGTAGCGGTTTCTACCCTCTTTTGAAGAAAATTGAAGAAGTCTGGGGAACACAAGCCCGGAATCACTTTATCATTAGACTAATTCAAGAGTATGAGACCAACTACACTCCCAACCCAGATGTAGGGATATGGTTAAATAAATTTGGTGAGAAACTTGAGAAACTTAATTTTGAAGATTTTTTTGAAGATGCCTTCCAAATCTTTTACCAAAAAAATAACATCACTCCTAAAGATTCCGCCAAGAAGCAAAAGAGTGATGTTGCAGATTAGAAGAGATAAGGCAGTAGCTTATCCCTACTGCTAGTATCTCATATTTCAATAAATTTTTCCAAAGAAAGTGAGATCTGTATGGCTAGTAATAATTTTGAATTAAAGCAAATTGAACACATGCTTCATAGCATCATTGAATTACTGAAGCACTTAAATAACGAAAAAAGTAAGACGGGCATCTATACGCAAAAAGAACTTCTTTCCCTACTCAGCATTTCTCCCAATACTCTTAAATCGTGGGAAAACAAGGGGCTAAAGCGACTAGAACCACCCATTGAGGGTACTAGAACAGTATATTACAGTATCAGTGATGTCATCGAATTTCTAAGCTGTAACTAGAAGCGAAATATGCTAAAATAAGAGTATCAAAAAAGAAAGTGAGCGATACAATCTATTTTAGCTTTTTTCATTCTTCGATTGATTGAAGAGAGCAACCATGAATACAGAAAAAATTATCCATAAAGGGAAAAGTGTTTTAAAGAGAATAAAGAACAATGGCGAAATTAGTTATTCAGCTAAAAGTATCTACTTAGGACTTGATTCTAAAACTGGAAAACCAGTCAAAACAACCATTACCGCTAAAACCTTACGTTCTTTAGACCGTAAAATTATTCAAGCTAAAATTGACTTTGAGGAAAATGACTCAACAAGGAAAGAAACTTTCAATGTTGCTACCTTCTCAGACTTAGCAGAACTTTGGTTTTCAAATTATGAGACATGGGTTAGTTCAGATAATACACTGAACCGAGTTAGGAACTATCTTGACACCTATATACTACCACGATTCGGAGAGTATCAACCTGAAAAAATTACCTCGTCAGATATACAGACTTGGATCAACCAATTAGCAAAAAAATCTAAAGAATCTGTGGATGCAGGTATAAAGAGAGCTGAAAAGGGTTCAGCTAAAGATTTTGGAGCTATTGCCCATAAATTAAGTGATATTTTTGATTTTGGAATAACACATTTTGAACTCAAATTTAATCCCGCTCAGTCTATCAAAATCCCGCCAAAGCCCAAAAACAACCAAAAACGTATTATGGTCCTTCATGATGAGGATCTATCTACTTGGTTAAGCATCGTTGATAGTCTGCCTAATACTAGGGCTAATCGCCGATTTAAAGTTATTTGCGATAGTTTACTTGCTTCAGGTATGAGAATCAATGAACTATTAGCATTGACTATCTATGACCTTGATTTTGATAATTCCGAAATACTAGTTAGTAAAACACTTGTTTGGAAAAATGCAAAACCAAAATTAGGTTTGAAAGGCGAAGTCGTTTGTAAAAACACACCAAAATCTGATTCAGGTAACAGACGCATAGCTGTTCCGTACCAAATCATTGAGGAGCTTCAAAATTTCTACGATGAGATGAATCTCTATTTCAAGAAAAATAATCTTCCAAAAAGTAAGTTAATCTTTCCTACTATTTATGGTAACTATATGTGCGACAGAAACGAACGTGCAACACTCAAAAAGCGACTGCGTGAAGCTAGTCTGCCAGATTATGGTTTTCACTTATTCCGCCACACTCACGCATCCATGATGTTGAATGCTGGAATGAATTGGAAAGAATTACAAGTTCGGATGGGACACAAATCAATCAAGACTACAATGGACATTTATGCTGAACTTGCTCCTAAGAATCAAACTCAGGCAGTCGATATCTATTTAAACAAAATAGCTGAGCTGACCTCTTAAGTCTGTGGCAACCTTTTTGGCAACCTCTGACAGTTTTATCCAAATCAATAGCTTATAAACATTGATTTAATAGGGTTTATCACAACTAAAATAGATTTTAAGTATTCCTTACAGAAGTTAAGTAGGGGTTCAATACGAATCAATACATAAGAAAAACGCTGATTTAAAGCGTTTTTTCTTTTTGCCAAATGCGATATATTGCACTGTATTTCAATCCAAACTCTACCTTTTTCTCTACCTTTTTTCTTAAGACCTGGTTTGGAAAGTATGAATTTCAGTTGGACTAAAAACAGCGTAATATCAAGACTTTTCTCCGCTTTTATAAAAGCGTTTTTCCAATCAAATTCAACTAATTTTATCTAAATGGTGTGGATTTTACCCCCAAAATTACAGAGAATGGAGCTGATAAACACTAAACGTTCACACCATTAGTTAAATGATTTTTTTCATCATTTTTCTTAGATGATAGAACTTCTAATTTATTTCTTATTCAAGCAAAAACAACCTGCTATAAGTAAGAAAGAGGAAGATACAAGAAAAACACGGCGTAAAAACCGATTCAGTTCATTGTCCTCAATCCTTGTCTGCTTCATTTTCTTTTACGAGATCGTTTTGTGAATCTTTTTCAGAGAGTTTTTGATCAATATACTTGTCAATGTTTTCATAAAATTCCTTGGTCGCTTCACTATCTAATGTTGGCGAGTTCTGAACTTGATTCACTTTCAATTGAACAGATTGAATACCGTAAGAGGCTTGTTTTTGGTGGAGTGTTTCTAATTCTTCTTCTGAAATCGGATCTCCAACAACCGTCAAGACCAATTCATTGTTACTTGACTTGTAGACTTGATTAATAACCGTATAATTGGCGAACTCTTTTCCTACAAACTGTTTGATCCCTTCTTTGCGCGCTTGTTCTATTGTCAGAGTAACTGCCGAATAGCTAGCTGGAAGAATCAACAATACAATCAAAGATATCAAGCCAATTCTCATTTTAATGCTCAGCTCTTTAAATGAAGTTAAAGGAGATTTTCTCATCAAAATTCTTGTTCCAACAATGTTGGCTAGCATGATAAAGACACAGTTGATCAAGAAAAGATAGAGAGCCCCCAATAAAAATCGTACATTCCCATTAGCTAAACCATAGCCAGCAGTACAGATAGGCGGCATCAGAGCTGTAGCAATGGCTACTCCTGGCACGATATTGTTTGCTTCTTTTTTCCTTGAACCGATCACACCAGCAATCCCACCAGCAATAGCAATGAGGACATCCCAAATGGTTGGAGAGGTTCGTGCAATCAACTCGCTACTTGCATAAGACAAGGGAGAAATCCAGAAATACAGAGTCGAGACAAGCAAACTGACCAACACTTGAGTCAATAAAACCTCTAGAGATTGCTTGATTAAACGCGTATCAAAAATAGCTAAACCGAATCCCAGTCCAACAATCGGTGTCATGAGAGGTGAAATCAACATGGCTCCTATAATGACAGCTGTTGAATTCATATTTAGTCCGATAGAGGCAATAAAAATTGCACACATCAAAATCGCTGTATCTCTCAATCGAACATGAAGGTCATCGTATAATTTCTCACGGTATTCCCGTGTTGAATAATTGGCAGTCATTTGTCCTCTCCTCTTTCCTTATTTAAATTGGTATAATAATTAAAAATAACAGCTGATAAACAGCCAAAAAATATGAGCCCATAAATCGTCAAGAAGACACTGGTAATCCTTCCAATCAAGGTCACAGCTAGGAGATCCCCGTAGCCGACAGTCGTCGAAGTCACAAAAGCATACCAAAGACCGTCTCCGTAATTTGTGATAGCAGGTTCAACTAGGAAAAGCACGCCTCCTGACCCAAAAACAAAGGTCACAAAACTCAGAGCAAACCGAGTAAAACCCGTAACCTGCATAATATGCCATAACATTTTTAAACGTTTCATTTGTTCTCCTTATTCATACTAGCTCCTGACCGAGCCGTTTTTTTCCAATAATCAAAGTGAAGATAGGACATGATCTCCATCAGAGAAAGATAGACAAACTGATAGATCTGATTTAAGCTGATTATCAACTGATATTGTTTGAAAAATGACTGGAAGAAAGACCAGATATGACTGTCTTGAATCAGTCCCTTCTTAATATCAGACAGGATATTAGCTAAAGCTCCCAAGGACTGAAACGGTAAATCCTTGACATTTATATAGATCCGGTCCACCACATCATTCAGACTGGTATCTTGGATGGCATGAAATTCTCCAAAGAGAACTCCTGCCGCTCCAAGAGTAGAAACAAATTCCACCAAATAATTTCTGAGGAAATTTTCTCAACCTTTTCCCATAATGTGTTTAGTGCCATCCATAACGATCCCAACCAGAAAAAGGAAAGAAAACAAGCAAAGAAATTTTGCCGTAAATCCCAAAAAGCTTCAAGACTTGGTGTTGTTGGTTTTTCTAACTCTAAAACCAAGATGGTCATAATAATTGCTAGAACAGCATCTGTCAATACAATTAATCTGTCTTTCTTCATCGGATTACGTTGCCTTTCATTTTGTAGTATTCTATCTCATCGTATAATATTTATTAATCTTAAATATTGGATAGTCACTTCATATTTTGAGTACAAACAAGATACACTAAAAAGCATGTATCTGTCATATTTTATTTAACTTTAGAAATATTCATCCATCTAATCAATAAATATATCATATTTCACAATAAATGACTACTATCAAAGATACATTTTCTTTCAGATTTCTCCCTTTTAAACTTGGCTAACTTGACCTGCATTACCTAGGTCGCTTTGCTTTAAATTATACTTTTTTCTTAAAGATTTGCTACGAGTAGTCTTTCATGTGAGTAATTTTTATCAAAAAATTTCATAGATAAGTCCTATATATAATCATGATAAAGTAGTAAAAATAGTTGTTATCCTAGTTGATTAAAAAAGTCTTTGATTTCCTCATCTTTTATAAAATAATATATAATTTTCCCCTCTCTTCTAGTATCCAAGATGTTTTGATTGGCTAGTTTACGAAGATGGTGGGAGGCAGATGCCATACTGAGATTTAGTAAACAGGCTATATCACAGACACAGAGTTCTTCAACAGCAAGGAGATAAAAGATGATATTTATCTGTTTATTATCGGTAAACTTTGATAAAATACGAAGTGATTTTTGGACTTTTTCCTTTTCAAGGTAGTTCGTTGCGGTTGTAACATTTTGCTGATTTATAATATTCACTTGGCAGATACTATCTTTTTTCATAATTTTTTCTCCTAGCCGAACACAGTCCTTAGCATGTTAAAGCTGTTGTTTTCAATCAGGATATACATCCCCAGTCCTAAATAAACAACGGCAATAAACCATCTGCTATATTTTTCCAAAGTTTCTCCAACAGAAGGGACTTGTGCCAATTTTTGGGCAGAAAAAACCAAGAGATAAATCATGACTAGAAAGGTAAGTAAAGCCACTATCAAATTCGCTAAATTTAAGGTAATAAAATATGGGACAAAAACACCAATATTGTCAGCACCACAACTTGCAAAAGTAATCATAGCGACTAGAAAAATCAGGTTTTTATTATCTTTGCGCAAACCATCTTTTGCAATAGCTTCTCCATCAGAATCTCCTAAAAGCAAAACTTTGAGTCCTAGGAAAATTGGAATCAAACCGAGCAAACCTAAAATCTCTTTACTAGGAATATAATTTAAGACAAATGCAAAAAGTAAACTTAGCAATATTAGACTAACAGAGCCTAGAAATTGTCCTAAATAGATGTTAATGATGTCTTTTCTGCTTTTTCTTTTGGCAAAAAATAACATTAGGATAATAAGTAAGTCTACGGCTGTCCCAGAATACAGGATTATTGAAGTAACAACATTTTGAACCATAAAGCACCTCATTCAAATATATTTTTGAATGTATTTTAACATTAAACTTTGTAGATGTCAACTTCAGCTCCATCAAAATATAGATAAGAAGGTAGTGTCCCAAACATTAAAAAGCCCTGCCATCGAAATGATAGCAGGGCTTAACTTCAATATCCAGATGATATATTTATCTAAAAAAGGTAGAGTAAAAGGTAGAGTTTTTATTGATTTGTAGTGCGATATAATGAGTTTCCAAAAATCAAAAATCGCTTAAAATCAATATTTTGACATCTATTGACGTGTACTGAAACCCTTACTTAACCTCTGTAAGGATATAATTACGGTACCAGTATATCATAAATAATAACAAAATCTTGACTTTCCGAAAAAAAAGTATTTTCCGGAAAAATATCGAAATTAAATCAAAACTAAAAATATCTCATACATTTGAACTGCACCCCAAAAGTTAGACAGAAAAAATCTAACTTTTGGGGTGCAGTTCATCAAAGGTGCTTTTCATTTTAAAAAACTTGTGGAAAAACTTCATCCCATATATCTACTAAGCTTTTCCCGTCAAATACTTTAGCTTCCATAGCTTCATCAATTGTATCAAACTGCTGACCTTCATAATCATAACCAACTACACATATACTCGATAAAAAGCAAGCACCTCGGCTATTATAATTAAATTCAAGATCTTTGTCTAAATATTTTTTAATTTCATCCTTTTTCATATAGGACCATCCCAACTAAAACAATCTCAACAAACAAGATTTTTTCCTTAGATTCTATTCCCACTACTAGCTTTCTATGATGCTGACGATTTCATCTTCAAAATATTCATAAAGAGTTCCATCAACATCTACCAGCAAGGAGTCAATCTCCTCGTCATTGTCAGAGGCGTCACAATAGTCTTCTACAAATCCTCTAACTACCGCGCCATTTTTTAACGTGATAATTACATCTGTACGGTTAAATTTCCAGAGTGTCATTTAAATATTCCTTTCAATATTGGCTAATTGCTTTGCTTTTTCGTAGTAAGGTGTTAAGAAATCGATAAAACCTTGTTTGTCGCTTGGATCATGTTCCTCTAAAAATATCATCAACTCAAAGTCATTGAGAGCGTCAAACATTTCAGAGTTTTCATTATCCCAAGCCTCGGAAAATTCCGCATCTTCTCCAAAAAGAGCGTTAAACGTAAAGGAAAAATCCCAAAAATTATCAATCTGACCACTGACTGTTTGCTGGAGCATGTCTAATACTTGTTGACTATAACCCATTACCCATCCCCTCCTAATAAGAACGTTGTAGCATATTGAGCTACGTTCCAAAAATTTAACAGACAAAATCTAATTTTTGGGGTGCAGTTCATTCATCAAAGATGATTTTTATTTTAATAATACTGCACTTCAATTCCATCCATAATTTCTACTAAAGTGTTATCGTCAATTTTTAGAGAAATCAGATCAATGAATGATGATACCTGGTATTCCTTATCTCCAATCACCACTACAATATCATGAACAGAATTAGGAAAAATCCCACATACTTGACCATTATAATCAAAAGAGGCATCCCAACCATTGTCATATAACTCTTGTAAATCATCTAATATTGCCATATAAACTAAATCCTTTTCCATAGTGTTTTCTTTCAAATAAGGCAGGTAAAAGCACCTAGATTGTTCTAAGTCCTATGAGATTGTTTTAATCGAGACAATCTCACTCTCAAAGAGAGAAATTTCAGTAGCTTCATCTGGACTAGGATTAGCAATGAGAATAGTGATTTCATCTTGCTCATCATTGTCCATTTCGTCAACAAAGTCTATGACACGTCCCTTGATTATCTTATCGCAATTAGTGACTATCTGAACCCTTGATCGAAGATACTTCCAAAGCTGTTTACTCATTTATTTTCCTCTCTGCTATTTTTTCGATAGTTCTTATACTTTTTATAGTTAGTCGATAAAATCGCCTAGGTTGAACTAAGCACTAATAATTTTGATTTTCTTGATAATATCTTCAGGATATGAGCGATCACCTATAACTATTTCGTCAGGACCATCTAAATCATAACCGTCAAACCAATCAACCACCCTACCCTTGATGGAGGTCCCATCTTCTAAAATAAGGCGAACATTTTTATCAACATATTCCCATAATTTCATTAAGTTCCTTCTCTCTAACATCGGAACAATATGACCCAATATTAGTTATTTACTAATGGCTTTTAGTTCCTGTTAAAAGCATTATAGCACACCTTACTTGCTAAAGTACAACAAGCACCCCATTAGACTAACCTGCTACTTTGCTTTCTTGTAAAAATGTTGTATACTTAAGTAAATAAAGGAAGTAATCTTGTTCCCCCCTGTCTACTATGTGGTCGGAATGATGGTTACTTCTTTTTTCCCCCTTACTATCTCAATAGCCTTGTATTTAAAAGTTTTTTAGGCTATAATTAAATTAACGAATAGAGGTTTTCCATCTCCCCTTGAAACAGATCTTTCTGCGGTAGGAGGTGGGACGCCTCTATTTGTTTTTTAAGTCAAAATGATGTAAAATTAATTCAAGAAAGAAGTGTGGTTTTCCCGCCTAAAAGCTCTATAGCTGTGGGAGGGTCACGCTTCTTTTTACCTCTCAAAAGAGAACGCAAAAAAAGCCGTCTCATTCTTTGAAGCAGCAATGAAATCAATCTAGCAAATATCTAAGCAAACCCAGAAATCAACCTTTTAAGACAAAGCAAAAAGCCCACTGTTGTAGGCTTTCTGTAAGATATTTCTTAAAATTAAAGCATCTTGTTGTAGAATTCAACGACAAGTGCTTCGTTGATTTCTGGGTTGATTTCGTCGCGTTCTGGCAAGCGAGTCAATGAACCTTCCAATTTTTCAGCATCGAATGATACGAATGCTGGACGTCCAAGAGTAGCTTCTACTGCTTCAAGGATTGCTGGAACTTTCAATGATTTTTCACGAACTGAGATTACTTGACCTGGAGTTACACGGTATGATGGGATATCAACGCGTTTTCCGTCAACAAGGATGTGACCGTGGTTTACGAATTGACGAGCTTGACGACGAGTAGTCGCAAGACCAAGACGGTAAACAACGTTATCCAAACGACGTTCCAAAAGAAGCATGAAGTTGAAACCTAGGATTCCGCCTTTGATTTTTGTAGCTTGTACGAACAAGTTACGGAATTGTTTTTCACCTACACCGTAAGTGAAACGAAGTTTTTGTTTTTCAGCCAATTGCAAACCGTATTCTGACAATTTAGAACGGTTGTTTGGTCCGTGTTGTCCTGGTACGTAGTTACGACGTGCCAATTCTTTACCTGTACCTGTAAGTGAAAGGCCAAGGCGACGAGCTTGTTTCCAAGATGGTCCTGTATAACGTGACATATGTATGTCCTCCTGATATAAATAATATTTGGCGGAAATAGTCACTTAGAAAGCCCTGATTCGTGCAGATGCCCTTCGCCTAAACAGCCAAGGTTACTTGTCATAAGACACCTGTTGACGAGCTTCATGCTTTCCTGCTGCTATTTCACACAAAGGCTATTATACCATGAAAAGCTAGATATGTAAAGGGATTTTACAGCTTTATTTCAAATTGAGGCTGAATGTAAATTTGCTTCCTAAGCCATATTGACTTTCTGCTGTGATTTCGCCACCAAGCTGATGGGCTAGTTCGCGTGCAATCGCAAGTCCTAATCCATGTCCACCTGTCTTCATATTGCGCGAAGTTTCTACACGATAAAGTCGTTTAAAGATCTTTTCCAAATCCTCAGGAAGGATTCCCTGACCCTCGTCTTTCACACTGATTCTCAGCTCTTGTTCTGTTAATTGGGCAAGAACCTCGATTCTGGTTCCTGGTTCTGAATATTTAAAGGCATTGTTTAACAAATTGACCAGAATGCGAGAAAGTTTGTCAGAATGGCTCTTGATTTTCGCCGACTCAGGTGATACTTGAATGTAAACATCTCGCTCCTCTTGTTCAATCTGGAGTTGAAATTCACTCATTGACTCAATCAACAGCTGATCTAAAAAGACCTCTTCGACTTCTTCATCAGCAGTATCTTGAGGTTGGGTGTTAAGAGTCAGAACATCCAATTCCTCCACTAGCTTGTTTAGACGCTCGGTTTGCCGACCAATCGTGGCTAAGTAGTGGAGTCGCTCCTCTTCCTTAATCACTCCATCTAGAATTCCCTCCACAGTAACCTGAATGGAGGTAATGGGAGTTTTAATATCGTGAGAGAGCTGCGCAATCATCATTCTCTTTTCTTGCTCGCTCTCATCAAGTGATTGAAAGGTGGCTTGCAAATTGTGGGACATGTCATTAAAAGCCTGGCCCAGCTCTTGAAATTCTAATGGTCCCTTGGTTTCAATTTCTGTGCTGAAATCCTTGCTTGCTATATCCTGAGCTTGTTTTTTCAAATGTTTCAGAGAAGAGAACACTGGCGACAAAAGAAAGATGCTCACTGCAGCGCCAATGAAACTAGCAATCAAGGTCATTCCAACGAGAAAGTAAACTTCACTTTTCTCGATCAACATCCGTTGGACTGCCCAGAAAACGACCAAAATCGTTAGTAGAGTCGACACTAGATACCCCACTAAAATATAGTTTTTTAATTTCATGTTCTACCTCTTGGTCTTTCCATCTTATAACCCAAACCCCAGACAGTTTTGATAGCAGGAGCATTTGAATTCGTATACTTGGTCAACTCTTGCCTCAAAGCATGGATATGAACATTGAGTGTATTGGTATCATCCACATAGTCCTCTTGCCATACCTTCTCATAAAGTTCCGTCTTTGAAAAGACTCTCTCGGGATTGCTGGCTAATATCCATAGAAGTTCAAAGGATTTTACTGTCAATTCCAAAGGTTGCTCCCCAATGCGAACCTCATGAGTCACATGGTTGATCACTAAGTCACCAAACTCGATCTGTTCTGTCTCTCCTCCACGGCTAAGGCGACGCAAGATATTATTCACTCTTAAAACCAATTCGCGTGGGCTAAAGGGTTTGACTATAAAATCATCTGCCCCCAAACTTAATCCATAAATCTTATCCTGTTCGCTTGTCTTAGCAGTTGTAAAGAGGAAGGGTTGATCCGGAGCGATATACTGAACTTCACTGATAAAATCATACCCGTCCATATTGGGCATCATGATATCTGTGATAATGAGGTCGATAGATTTTTTTCTGAAAAGCTCTAATCCCTCCTTGCCATCATGGGCGACCAAAACGTCGTAACCCGCCTGTATAAGATAGCGGTGTTGAATATCTAGAATATCTATTTCATCATCAACCAGCAAAATTGTCTTTTTCATCTGACACTCCTTCGATAAAAACAGTGTTATACTTGCTTTAGTATAACACTATTTTCTCTAATGTTTAAATGATTTGAATCTTAATCTTCTCGTTTGGTTGTCAAACCCAAAAGTCCAACAAGACCTGCCAAGGCTAGACCAAAGATACCAAGGCCTGCTGTAGCCGTTTTAGCTTCCCCAGTATTTGGTAGCATCGCTTTATCATCTTTTTTCATCATATTAGCCATTGGGCTAGAAGCTGGTTGATCTACTTTCATATCTGACATATGGTTATTTGTACCCATCACACCCTCAGTCGTACCTGTAGAGCCTGTTTCAGAAGGCTTCGTATTCATCTGACCTTGTTGAGATGGTATTGTCGCCATTTCTTTTCCACGAAGTTGAATCGTTACTTGACGAGTAGCAATCAGATTGGTCAAATCAGGTTTGCCATCTTTAGATCCATAGACTTTAACAGTAGCTAGGTATGTATGGGTTCCGTTAGCTCGAAGTTGATCCAGCAAGGCCTGACCATCTTTGCCAACCGTATTGCCATTCAAATCCACTTCGTAGAAATATTGACCTTTAGCCAAGCCTTCAAGTGGCAATAGAGCAGGATTTTTAGCTGTTCCGTTGTCGGACCATGGGGCTTTGTCTGAGGCTTTTAACAAGAGGCGAGTCAACATACCATCTCCACCAAAAGCTTCGTACGGAATAACTTGGTTGACACCAGCCAAGAAAGGTCCAGGAACCTTAGCCTTATCAAGGTAGCTAGCTGGAACATCAATCATGTCTTTGACATTGTTAACAACAGACTCTTTAACCTGATTTGGTGTGGTCAAGCCATTCAAATTAACAGCCAAATCCTTAGTCGCTACGAGATTGGTTAAGTCAGGCTTGCCGTCTTTTGCACCGTACACCTTGATGGTTGCCTTATAGCTTTGTGTACCATTTTGTTTCAAAAGGTCAAGCAGCTCTTTGTCAGATTTTCCTTGGGTGCCTGCCAAGTCTACTTCGTAGAAGTAAAGGCCTTTGCCCAATTTCTCTACCGGTGGGAGAGCGGGATTTTTAGCTGTTCCGTTGTCTGACCATGGAGCCTTGTCGGATGCTTTCAAGATCAGGCGAGTCAACATGCCATCACCAGCGAAGAATTCGTATGGAATGACTTGGTTGACACCAGCTGTGAATGGTCCTGGGAAATTGGCTTTGTCAAGGTAGCTAGCTGGGACATCTACTGTGTCTTTGGTGTTGTCAGCCACACCTTTTTGTACTTCAGCTGGGGTGGTCAAACCATTCAAGTTAACATCCAAATCCTTAGTCGCTACCAGGTTAGTTAAGTCAGGCTTGCCGTCTTTTGCACCGTACACCTTGATGGTTGCCTTATAGCTTTGTGTACCATTTTGTTTCAAAAGGTCAAGCAGCTCTTTGTCAGATTTTCCTTGGGTGCCTGCTAAATCCACTTCATAGAAGTAAAGACCTTTGCCCAATTTCTCTACTGGTGGAAGGGCGGGATTTTTAGCTGAACCGTTGTCTGACCATGGAGCCTTATCAGATGCTTTCAAGATAAGGCGAGTCAACATGCCGTCACCAGCGAAGAATTCGTATGGAATGACTTGGTTGACACCGGCTGTAAATGGTCCTGGGAAATTGGCTTTGTCAAGGTAGCTAGCCGGAACATCTACTGTATCTTTGGTGTTATCAGCCACACCTTTTTGTACTTCAGCTGGGGTGGTCAAACCATTCAAGTTGACATCCAAATTTTTAGTTGCTACAAGGTTGCTCAAGTCTGCCTTGCCGTCTTTCGCACCGTACACTTTGATGGTAGCCTTATAGCTTTGCGTGCCATTTTGTTTCAAGAGGTCAAGTAGCTCTTTGTCAGATTTACCTTGGGTGCCTGCTAAATCCACTTCATAGAAGTAAAGGCCTTTGCCCAATTTCTCTACTGGTGGGAGAGCTGGATTTTTAGCTGTTCCGTTATCTGACCATGGAGCCTTATCAGAGGCTTTCAAGATAAGACGAGTCAGCATGCCATCACCAGCAAAGAATTCATATGGAATGACTTGATTGACACCAGCTGTAAATGGTCCTGGGAAATTGGCTTTGTCAAGGTAGCTAGCTGGGACATCTACTGTATCTTTTGTATTGTCAGCCACACCTTTTTGTACTTCAGCTGGGGTGGTCGCTGGTTGCGCTTCACTAGCTTCACGGTCTTGTCCAGAAACTGTAGGCGCAGGACTTTCCACAGGTTTAACTGCATCTTCTGTTTGTTTCTTAGAGTCAGGTTGTGCTTGTACTTCTTCTTTTGGCGCTACTGCCGGCTCTTTAGCAGTTGCGTCCGCTTTTTCTGAAGAGCTTGTCGTATCCACACTTGCTTTAGGTGTTGGAATAGACTGTTCTGAAGGAAGAGCTACATCGACTGCTTTTTTGAGAATCTCTGCTGGTAAGTCGCTCTTTTCACTCACCGAAGTTGCGTCTGGCACGACTTGGGCAGGAGTCGGATTGACGATATCAGCGCGTGCAGAACTTGGTTGACCGACTAGGACAAAGAAGCCACTAGCCACAACAACTGAAGCAACACCGACACTGAGACGGCGAATAGACCAACGAGTATATCTCTGATTTGGATTGAATTTCATAGGATTCTCCTTAGAGTTTTCTTTTTTTTTTGATGACTCTAGTATAATCTCCTAAAATTAAAAAGGATTAAGAAAAAGTTAAAATTTTTCTTAAATCCCTCTTATAAAATACTTATATTGACTCGTTAATTATTTGGAAAGAGAGTGCCCTTCCTCTCCTACTCACTTAGCTCTGCCAAGGTGTCCAAATGTTGGTTATTAATGACGGCCATGATGTAGGCATCTGCCTGCAAGAGGTCATTGGGTCCAAATTGGACATCCAGAGGAGCATTTTCGTAGGCACGAAAGCCAAGTACGTTGAGGTTGTATCGCCCACGTAAATCTAGCTGACTGAGACTTTTACCTACCCACGATTGAGGGATTTTCATCTCGACAATCGATACATTCTTGTCTAGCTGAAAGACGTCTACGCTGTTATGAAAGAGGATGGTCTGTGCCAATGAGCGTCCCATTTCAAACTCTGGTGAGATGACTGCGTCTGCCCCGATTTTTTCTAGAACCTTTTTAGCTGTATGACTTTTGACCTTGGCAATAACAGTCGGCACTCCTAGACTCTTGCAGTGCATAACCGCGAGAACACTGGACTCCAGATTTTCACCCGTTGCGACAACTACGGTATCACAGGTGTCAATCCCCGCTGATAGAAGGAGTTCTTCATCCGTGATATCTCCAACTACCCCACGCGCCAGCACAGGTTCAAATTGATTAATGCGTTCCTCGTGGTCATCAATAGCAATGATATTCATGTCATGCTTGGCTAGGGCAGCCAAAACACTGCTCCCAAAAATTCCCAAGCCTAAAATTCCAATTGTCCGATCTGACATCGTTCTTCCTTTCTTATCCGATAGTGATATCTGCTTTCATATAGTGAATCGTATCTTTCTTGTCTGGCTGGTATTCTGCTACACTGACCAGTAGTGTCAAGGGACCAATACGGCCGATAAACATCAACAACATCACGATACTGAGGGCTATCTTGCCTAGCTCTGGTGTTAAATTTGCCGTCACCCCAACTGTCGCAAGGGCTGAAATGGTCTCAAACATGAGGTAGATAAAGCGCGGATTTCCCTCTGCTGTTATTCCTAGCAGGATCAAGCCCAGCAAGAAAGTTAGCAAGAAGATAATAAAGACACTGAAAGATTTTTGCACGGTTCGGGGTTCAATGGTCCTCCGAGCCACATTGGCATGAGGCAAGCCCAATAGTTCGCTACGAGCAAAGACCAACAAGACAAAGAAGGTCGTAATCTTGAGCCCCCCTGCTGTCCCTCCAGGTGCCCCGCCCAGAAACATCTGTAGGATGTAGATCAGTAAGGTAACTGGTCGAGCCTGGGTGTAGTCAATGGAAGCAAAGCCTGCCGTTCTCATGCTGACGGTCTGAAAGAAACTAACCAGCAATTTCTCTGGAGCGCTGAGATTTCCAATCGTTCCAGGATTGTTCCACTCAATTAAGAGAGTCGATACAGTTCCAAAGAGCAGAATTCCCGTAGTTAAAAAGAGAACTAACTTGGTATGGAAACGCAGGCGGCGTTTTTTCTTTTTCCCAATCTGGGTCGCTAGGTCAAACCAGACCATAAATCCTAGACCACCAGTGATAATCAAACCTGCAATCACTAGATTGATCAAGGGGTCCGTTTGAAAGGCTAGCAAACTCGTACTTCCAAAATTATCAAATCCAGCATTACAGAAAGCTGAAACAGCCAAAAAGATAGAGGTTAACACCCCTCGTCCCCAGCCAAATTCAGGAATAAAGCGGAAACTCAGGAGAAAGGCACCGATCCCTTCCACCAAAAAAGTCGTCAGAAAGATCGAGCGGATAAAATCCTTTAAGGACTGGGTTTCTCCATAACTGAAACTTTCTTGAATAGTCTCACGACCACGAAGGCTGAGCTTTTGCTTGCCTTGGATATAAAAGATTCCGATAAAGGTCATGAGCCCCAAACCACCAATCTGGATCAAAATCATACAGATCAACTGGCCCCAGATATTATAAGTCGAAGCCACTGGCAGAGTGAAAAGCCCTGTCACACAGACCATGGACACGGTCGTAAAGAGATGGTCAAAGTAGGTCGCTTGTGACGTTTCTGCTTGCACAAAGGGGAGACTTAAAAGGAGAGAACCCAAGAAGATTACTAGGGCAAAACTTAAAAAGATGCGACGGGCTGGCGACAAGCGTCCCAGTATCGTCTTGATTTTTTCCAAAAAAGATTTGAATAACATAACTACATTCTACCATAAAAACAGTCAGAACACTCACATGTGGTGCACAATGGCAAGACAGAGTTCGAGTGCCTTATCAAAAGCTTCTGAGCCCCAGTCACGACTGTCGTAGTTGTCCAGATCCGCTAAGGAATCTGCAGTAAAGAGCAATTCTCCCCAGACAACACCACGTAGCTGAGCCACTGCCGCAAGAGCAGAGCACTCCATCTCCACAACAGCGCAGCCTTCTTCCTTGCGATAGGCAACCTTTTCAGCCGTCTCTCGGTAAAAACCATCTGTCGTCCAGGTCATAACTTCCTCATAAGGAATGCCTCTTTGCTCCAAAACTTGCTCAATGGCAGAGACAGCCTCAATCTGCATCTCCATATAACGAGAAGGCGCTACATAATGGTAGCTGGTCCCCTCATCTCGCAGAGCGCGAACAGGGACGAGAAAGGCATTTTCCTCTATATCGGCTAGGACGCCACAGGTTCCAGTGGAAATGATTTGCTCCACACCATAGCCAATCAACCAATCCATAAACTGGGCAGCTGGGGCAGAACCCACGGGCGCCTGGGTTAGACAAATCGTCTCACCCTTGTAGTTGATGACATAGACTGGATAAGCCTTGGTGGCAGAAACGAACTCACCAACACAGTCCGCTCCTGCTTCCTGAGCGTAGCGGTCAATCTCTTCCTCCAAAAATGCATAGATGCACTTTTTTGGCAACTTTAAGTCCAATCCCTCATGTGTTGGCATAAGGACCGCCTGGGGATTGTCATCAAACTCCAAAATGGGAATCGCATGTTTCTGAATCATAGCCCACCTCCTCTAATTTTGTACTATTGTATCAAAAGCTGACGAAGTGTCAAGGAGTTGTCTTTAGCAAGCCAGAAAACTCCTCTTCCATACATTTAAGAAATCGTTGCTCTGCTGGAGAGGTCGGTTTCTGTTTTAGTAAAGTGATTGAGAACTATCACCAAAATAGCAAATTCAACAATAAAAAAGCACGAATCTGCATCAGGCAATATATACCCTTTTATATTATCTTGTGCAAGAAGCCAAACCAATAGAATCTAGCCTCCATTTTGTCTAGGCCTACTCTATTTCCACAAAGCACCCAAAATCTGTTTTTCTAATAAGTCTAGGTCCTCTTCCTTTATTTCTCCGTTGTCGCTAACGATATAAAGTTGAGCGAAGTAAGCCAACAATGGACCAACACAAATACGAACCATTTGAGGAATCGTTATCTCTGGATTTACACGTGGATCTGCTAGCAATTCCTTATGAAGCACTCGAAGTTTATCTTGAATAGCATTCCAGATAAAAATCTGTTCATTTTTTAGTTTCTTATTTGAAAAACTCTCCTGCAGAATGATTTTCATCAAAGCACGATTTTTTTTGAGATAGCTCATACGATCGTGGACGAGATAACGAACCCTCTCTTCTGTCGTTTCAAAAGCTAAGAGTTCCTCAAAAAAACTACCGAAAATGCTTGGGACTACAGGATGTAAAATAGCCGTCAGTAGATCATCCTTCGTCTTAAAATACTTAAACAAAGTTGCCTGGCTTAGTCCAGCACGCTCAGCTATGTGAAGAGTTGAGGTCCCATGGTAACTCCTAGTTGATATGAGATCCACTGCTGCCTGCATGATTTTTTTCTTTCCTTGAGGGTAATTCGCTTCTTCTAAGTAATCTTCAAACGATTCAAAAACAGTCTTATCCATCTAATCTTCACACCTTTTTAGCATTATTTATGTTGATTTCTAAACTTTACGATAACGACGCAATCCAACAATATTGAGAATTGTTAAAATGATCAAGAAAATCATTAAAACACCAAGATTTGGCAAAATATCACCAAGATTGTGTCCGTAAAGAATAATCTGGCTTATTGCATCACCAGAATAGGTTAATGGCAAAAATTTCCCCACAGTTGGAGCCCATTCTCCCATGGATGACAATGGAATAATTCCTGAGAAAAAAAGTTGGGGCATAATCACGAGAGGAATAAATTGCATCATTTGGAATTCTGATTTTGCTAGAGTAGACAAGAGAATTCCAAAAGCTAGTGCTACAAGAGCCAGTACCACATTAACTATTATAACATTTAAAATATTTCCTACAACTTCTACATCTAGTAGCCAAATTGCTGCTAAGACGACAACTGCCGTTTGAAAAATCGCAATAATACCGTAAGACAACATATAGCCATAGACGATTTCAGATCGTTTCACTGGTGTTGCTAACAAACGTTCTAGTGTTCCACTGGTGCGCTCTTTCAAAAGCGCCATACCTGAAATCAAAAAGACAAAGAAGAAAACTACAAAACCTATCAAAACCGGAATCATACTGGTAAAGAAGCTTGTATTTTCATCTCCATACTGATAAGACTCCTTGATTTCTGGTGTTTTTGCGTCCGAGTCCAATTGTGGAAGAGCTTGTTTGACACGAGATAGTAACTGATCGGTGCCTTCACTGGCGATACTTGTTCGTAACACTTGTCGTATCATAGATGTCTTGGAGGCATCTGTATTTGCGTAGTCGACCTGATACTCACCGTCTTTATAAGAAATCACAGCATCGACTTTTTCATTTGCTAGCGCTTCTTTGGCCTGATCTAAGTCTTGATAAGTCTCGATGTCCACATGATCAAGCTCATCCATTTTCGTTACCAAACCAGTTGGTAGATCTTGTGTCGCTAACTTGACATTCACGGTTGTACTAGCTGAAAACATGAGGTTCATCAACCACATGATAAAAACAGGTGCTATAAACATCAGGGCTAGAGTTCGTTTGTCACGAAGTAATTCTTTGATGACTTTTTTTGCAATCGCTATTGTTCTCATTTTACTCACCTTCTGCTTTTAAAAATACTTCTTCAATACTTGAAACTTGATAACTTTCTTTTAAGTGTTGCGGTGTATCAAAAGCAATGATTTTTCCGCCTAATAATAAGCCGACCTTATCCGTCAACTCTGCTTCATTCATAACATGGGTAGTAACTAATATCCCTACCCCATTGTCTCTAAGCGCGAATAATTCTTTCCAGATTTTCTTTCGAAGAGAAGGGTCGATTCCAACTGTCGGTTCGTCCAAAATCAAGAGTTGAGGATTTCCCAACAGCGCGATAGCAAGAGACAAACGCCGTTTCATTCCTCCAGAATAACCAGATACCGCCTTGTTTAAGTAGTCTGTCAGATCTACTACTTGAGCTATATGAGCAATTTCCGCCTTTAGGTCTTTTTTAGAAAGCCCCTTTAGCTGACCAAAAAATTCCAGATTTTCTTGACCAGACAAGGACTCGTATAAAGCATCTGATTGGGCCATATAGCCAATATCTCCTAAAATATGACGATTGGGCATAGTGTGATTTAACACTAAAGCTAGGCCTCCATCAGCCTTTTCCATTCCTAACGTAGTCTTAATCATAGTTGATTTACCAGCACCAGACGGACCAATTAATCCTATAATTTCTCCTAGCTGCAATTCAAAGCTGACATGATTCAGAACTATTTGTTGGTCAAAAGATTTTACTAAATCTTGTAAATGTAGCAATTTTTTCATATGCTTCCTCCTAGGTGAGTGGGTACTCACTTGCTAAATATAAACCTATTGTAGTGAGTAATCACTCACTTGTCAAGAAAAAATCTGAATTTTTTTAAAAATAAAGCACCAGATATTATTATCTGATGCTTATAATGGATAGCTATTGCTTTTAGAGCTGTTTCTAAATCTCTTCTCGATACTCTGAAATGGTCTTTCCTGTCCACTTTTTAAAGGCCTATTCTTCCTCTGCTTTTCTCAGCCAATCCTACCATCGTCATTGCTATCGCAACTCTAATGACCTTGGCGATGGAAATTCATTTTACTCATTTTTATATGAAACAGACTAAGAAATTTTCAAGACCTAATTGGGAGTTGTTTTAGCTACAATCCATCTCTCAAACACAAAAACTCTCCCTTCTCTTTCGAGAAAGGAGATTCTTTTTTATCCTTGTCCGCCAGGGGCTGGACCGCCACCTTGAGGGCCTCCATTTGGTCCACCACCTCCAGGCATAGAGTTGACAATTTCCGTTTGTTTTTCACCGTTGAGATAGATATCTCCACCTGTGTAGGTCGCTGTTCCATCAAAGTCAAAACCTGTTTGACCAGTCATTTTAATGGTTCCGCCTGTAACTGTGATATTGCCGTTTGAGTCGATTGGGTCTGTGTCTCCTTGACCGACTTCTACTGTCAGGTTCCCACCGTTCATGGTGAAGAAGATTTCACTCTGTTGGGCGTTTTTATTAGCTGCGTTGACCCCATCATCTGTCGAATAGATGCTAATGTCCCCACCGTTGATAGTGATTGACTTACCTTCAAGTCCTTCTGTCGAATTCTTGACGGTGTAGGTACCACTATCGATAACCAGGTCTCCAGAAGCGTGGATGCCATCTTCTTTGGCATCGATGGTCATAGTCGTACCAGTGATGTTGAGTTCATCATTGACATTAAAGGCATCGCCAACTGCTGTGATGTTATAGGTTCCGCCCGTGATGTGGAGAGTGTCATTAGCCTTGATACCGTTGTTCTTCTTGCCATCTACATTGAGAGTTCCTTTCCCGTTGATGGTCAAATCCACCTTAGAAAAGAAAGCTGCATCAGCTTTTTCGTCGCTGTTGGAGCTTGAGTCAGAGAGACTGTTGGTGGTTCCTTCTGCCAAAGTCAGATAGACATGACCGGCTGATGTCGCAGAAATTGCTGCATTGGCATTGGTCATGGTCGCACCTTTTAGGACTAGATGAACATCTGCCGACTCATCTGCCTCGACCTTGATCTGCACTCCGTCAGACTGACCTGAAATCACATAGGTTCCAGATTTTGCGATGGTCACGGTTGATTCAGAGACTGTCACCCCATCTCCAGAGACGTTTGCTGATAAGCCAGATAGTTCAATCTTAGAAGCTGTGCTTTCGTCATAAGAAGTATCATTGTCCTTCTCTGTAAAATAGGATAATTGATTTGTCTTTGTTGCAGTTGTTGTGGCACTATTTGTCGTTGCATTGGTATTGGATGTAGTTGTTGACTGGGCACATGCTGCCATCAGCACTATTGCCGTTAAACTCGTTGCGAGTAGGGTCCATTTTTTTGATTTCATACCTTTTTCCTCTCCTTCGTATGATATAGCTAGACAGTCTACAGAAGATTCCTGAAACGAAACTAAAACTTTTCTGAAAGTTTCCTTAAATTTAGTTTGGATTAGATTTCGCCTAGTAATTTTTAGAAAGGACTGCTAAAAACAATTTTTGAACGCTAAAATACCTTTAATAGATTTTTTAAACCAAGATTCCCCAGTGCGATATCTCCTTGACCAAGAAAGCCAAAAAGAAGAAAAATTTATAAGACTAAAGCTCATAAAAAGAACAGCCCAGGCTGTTCTTTTTAGTTTTCTTTTACTTGGATTTCCTTGATAACACGCGCAGGATTGCCAGCTAGGACGACATTGTCTCCAAAGGACTTGGTAATCACGGCCCCCGCTCCTGCCACCACGTTATTTCCTAATGTCACCCCAGAAAGGACAATAACCCCACCTCCAGCCCAGAAATTATCTCCAATGGTGATGGGCTTGCCGTATTCGACCCCTGAATTGCGTTCATGCGGATCCAGTGGATGGAGTGGGGTTAAAAACTGACAGTTGGGGCCAAGCATGGCGTTGTTCCCAATGCGAATCGGACAAACATCCAGCATGGTCAAGTTCCAATTAGAATAAAAATTTTCCCCTAGATGGATATTGACCCCATAATCGACCACCAGACGTGGATTGACATAGAGATTTTGCCCAGTTGAGCCAAACCAAGTCTTGATGATTTCAGCTCCCTTCAAGGGATCCTCTTCCTTGTTAAAGGCAGCCTGTTTTTGGCGAGAAGCCTGCGCCAAGACCCGTAATTCTGGGTCCGACGGACGGTAAGGCTCCCCTGCTATCATTTTCTGGTATTCGCTAGCCATCTTATCACCTCATACTTACTTTGGCCCCATCATATCAAAAAGCCTCCGAAAGGTCAAGAATGGCCTGCTTTCTAGACTCTCGAAACGAATCCCTCTCCTAAGTCAAAACAACTTGCTTGACAAAAGCTTGACTTCATGGTTTAATATACCCCATAAGGGTATATGTGGAGGTGCCTATGTTTCACTTATTATTTACAAAAATTGACAGTATTTCTACCAGCGAGTTAGAAGCTAAACTTAAGGAACCGATTCAGCTACTGGATGTTCGGACGCCTATGGAATTCCGTAGAGGTCATATCAAAAATGCCAAAAATGTTCCTTTAACGGAAATCGGTTCTTACACACCAGCGACAAAAGAAACACTCTATGTCATTTGTCATTCTGGTGTACGAAGCAAACTAGCTGCGAAAAAGCTTAAGAAAAAAGGCTACGATGTCATCAATGTCCGAGGCGGTATGAGCGCTTGGACAGGTAAGGTCATCTAGAAGTATAAAATAATTGGCTACACAGCCTTGAACCTTATCGAAGGTCTGAGCGACAATATCCAAGGTGTCCGCTCGAAGACGATCTGACTAAGGGCAAATAATCCCTAGATGTGCGGACAAGTGGCGAATTTCAGGGGAGCTACCCAAGGTCGATACCATCCATAACCCCTAAATGAACTAAGGGAGATCTTGGGTGAACCAGACAAGAACCAAGCCTACATCCTTAGCTGCCACAGCGTTTTGCGCAACTATATCACAGAGCGTATCCTCCAGCAGGCAGGATTTGCCGTCCAAAACCTTGATGGCGCTTATTCACTATATAAAATGGCTAATCCAGAAGGAGTCGAATATGGAAACGAGTATCAGCATGGCTGACTTTTATGAAAAATACCTAAATGAAAATCTAAACCTTATCGATGTACGTGAGGTGCATGAATTCCAAGCAGGACATGCACCAGGAGCAAGAAATCTTCCGTTAAGTACCTTGGAGCAAGGTTACAAAGAACTCAAACCTGACCAGGAATATCATGTCATCTGTCAAGGTGGAGTCCGTTCCGCATCTGCTTGTGAATTTCTAAGCGCCCAAGGCCTCACCGTTATCAATGTAGAAGGTGGTATGAATGCTTGGCCCGGTCAAGTAGAATAAGCAAAAAACCGATTAAGGAACTTAATCGGTTTTTTCATTTCTGCAACCCACTGATATAGGGCTCGTAGCCCGTCGCTTCTAAAAAACGAAACACATTGATGGTATCTAAAAAGAGGTTTTCTCATTGGTATTGGGGGAACTCATCCGTTTGTCTGACATGATTTTTTTATCGAAATAGACTTAAATGACTTTGTCTGCATTGTTTATCAATAGCAAATTAGTTTACTTCCGTTTAATCAGGTATCGGATGGCCTTTTCTAGGCGTTCCTTTTGAGCCTCGGGGTCATCTAATGGTTGGTTGATGCAGTCAGTGAGATTTTCAGTAATGATCATCTCAATCACGCGCTCAACGCTAGATTTCACTGCTGTCAACTGCGTAACAATATCTGCGCAGTCACGATCTTCTTCAATCATCTTTTGAATCCCACGCAACTGGCCCTCTGAACGTTTCAGGCGTGTGATGTACTTTGAGTTTGTCATTAATTTATCCTTGGTCACTTTTTCTTCATTATATCTCGAATAAGGGGCTTTGTCAAAATTCACTTCCTGTCTGTATTTGTAGGAGGCAACCTCTCCTCTGTATCAGATAGAAAAGATTGATAAGCATGGAAATGGAAAAGAAACTCTGTCCTCCTTGAAGCTCGATGGGAAGTCACGTTTCCTTTCAACCAACTGACCTTTATGCGTATATCTTGGACAAATTGGACAAAAAGGCTAGGATCACTATCCCATAGACTAGAACTAGAGCCAGCCCAAATCCGATACCAAACCACTTGTAAAACTTGTCCATTCCGCTGTAACGTTCGACATAGGCCCTGGTCGGCTTGTCTGGATCATACCAGACCGTCAGTTCCGAATGAAGGGGGAAATGGGTCTGCATCAAGCGTTTGAAGGAAACAAAGGAGTTGCTGTAGCGAGTGATCGAAGGCGCTAGCATATCTTCTCTTGTATAATCATTTGAAACCTTAGTAGGCCCCCACGGAGTCGTGACCGTTTTGATCATAAAATACTGCAAGGTTTTCTTATAAGTAATCCCATCCACCGTGTATTCAACGATAGGTGGATAACCCTCACGAAAACGACTATAGCCAACAACCGTTCCCTCTACAGATGACTGGGCAAGCCGTACCATCTTCCGATCTCGAAGATAGAGGTAGAGAAAGGTCCCACATACAAACACAAAAGATAGGAGAGTGACGACTGTCCCAACTATCAAACCAATCACTTCTTTAGTCATATGAACTCCTCCAGTTATTCTATAGAATAAAATCCCAAAGAACTCACTCGTCCAGAATCGGTATCGAATCCCTCGAGTCTACTCTTCGGATTTTTCTTTTGACTGTTTTTCTCTCAAATCTTTCACAGATTTTGATATGATATCTCTCACCTGTTCATCAGTAAGTCCTGGAATCTGGTAATATGGATTATTGGATTCGCTTTTTGACGGCTTTGTTCCTGAACTTTCGGTTTTAGAACTTTGTTCAGTCGAAGACGAGGATTTCGACTCTGAGGAACTGGATTCTTTGGCCTTAGAGGAGCTAGACGACTCAGACTCAGAAGGCTTGGACGTTTCAGGCGTTTTAGAATCAAGCTTAGGCGGCTTGTTTACTTGGTCGTTCGGCTGTTGCACAGGTTTATAGAATAGCCCAAAAGACAACAGCAAGGCCATCAAAATCCCAATACCAGCCAAGGTTCTTTTATTGGCTTCAGCCGAGGGAACCTTTACTCCCTTCGTACTGAGTATTTTCCATTCTGGATGCTCTTTTTCTATAGCTTTTTTCTGTCTCCTAAGAGGACCAAGTAGAAAATGATTAAAAGGCACAATCGTTACCATAGCCACCGTTACAAGCGGGACATAATTGGAATGACTTGATACCAGTAGAACATCGAGTATAGCGAGAAGAATGAAGAGGAAACGCCCCACAAACTTACGAACTTGATGCTCTTTTTTGATCTGCAAATATCTCTCTTGTGACATTATCATCCTCTCTTTTCTATTTCTTCATTAAATATCACTTTCCCCTGTTCATATTTTCGCACAGCTAAGAACCAGCGGATAGGGTTGTTTTGGAATAAGAAAAGGTACAACAAGGCAGGAAAGAGACCTGCTAAAGGCGAGAAAAAGATTTGTATATCAAATGCCTCTTGCTTATTGAATGAGTCAATAGTGCCCGGAATTGCAGCAGCAAATATTACTATAGTAGTCATAAAAACTAGTAGCATGACAATCATAAAAGCCAACATTTTCGCAAACGTCGCTTTTTTCTCACTAAAATTTTCCCAGAACAAATTTGAATAAACTGCTTCTTTAAACTCTTTCTTTGTTGCTCCTTGGACTCGTTTCACTCCTTTATATAAGGCGACTTCCATCATCCATATAAATCCAAATAGGATAAAGGAAAGACAAAGAATAAAAATAGGAACCATCCCACTATTATAACGAAGGCCTGAGAAAATTGGTATTGCAACAAATCCTCCGAGTAAACCTAACAAAGAGAATATAGCAATTAAAGGAGCAATCCCCCTATTCGATCTCCTAGCCCCTTCTGTATTTAACAAGGCACTCTTATCTGCTACAAGAGCCTCTTTTGTTCGCGTATTATAGTAAACGGCCTTATCACCGCTCTGTCCAATAAAAATTATTTTTCTCATATAAAATCACCACAGTTTTCACTAATCACTATAATCAGAAACTTCAATTTTATCATAGGTTGTTGATAAAACATCACCATCACCAACCACTGGTAATGGTAATAGCGTTTCTCTCGTGTTTCTAGTTCTTCTCTTCCCTAAATAATACTTTTCCCTGCTTGTATTTTCGTACGGCTAACAGCCAGCGGATTGGATTGTTTTGAAATAGTAGAAGAACCACGCTAATTGGAACGATCGTTGCTCCGATTGGTACCATGAACATGGACGGCTCAAACCATTCCTGTTCATAGAAAGGAATGAAAGTCCCAGGTATGACAAAGAACACAACAATAACAAAAACAAATAGAAGAACGAGGATAACAAATAGATACAAGATGATTTTATCGACTGTTGGTTCCTTATCTGGTGACTTCCTCCAAAATTTACTACTTTCAACCGCTTCTTTAAACTGCTCTTCACTTGCTGGGACAAGCGACTTGGCCCCACTGTAGAACAGTTTTTCAAATCCATAAACACTTCCGATAAAAACGAAAAGGATAGCGGCTAGATGGATAGGTGCCATCCACTCACTCAATCTAAAGGGCGCTAGCAAGGAACGAATCCAAATACCGATAATAGCAACTAGCAAGAAAATAAAGAAGACAACCCAAGGCCACTTGGATTTCTTTGAACTGATGGCACCGTCGGTTTCTGACGAGGCGCTAGATTCTGTCGCTAAAGCCTCTCTCGTCTTTGTGTTATAGTAGACGGATTGCTGGCATCCTTGGCCTATATAAATGATTTTTCTCATCTTACATTTCTCCCTCTTTCCCTCGGCTACCGTCCTGTAATGTCTCCATCAGCTCCTTGAACAATCGTTTGCGCGTTTTCATCCGAAAATCATAAACTATATATGTAAGAATACCAATCCCTAACATGTACATAATTAAAAATTGAAAATCAGAAACAGCCAGATAACGATAGGCTGAAAAAATCGTTATTAAAACAAAAATGTAGCCAACTACTGTCAACGCCCTAGATTTTCTCCTAAGTGTTTTGATATTGGCTTTTGTGAGCCGGACTTTTCTAAATCTATCTGTCTTCATGTTGCGTCGGGTAGATTTGGCAAGGAGAATGGTCCCGAAAACCAAAAACAGAGACATCAGGATAAAGAAAATCAGATTGAAAGGGGAGGAGACATCTCCAAAGGTTTGGTTGAGCAACTTTGACAGCCGTTGCAAGGAATAGATTGCAATAGGGGCTGCAATGGCTGAATAATTCATGCCTTGTTTTGCACTGTAGAATACTTGATTCCCCAAATCATAATAGATAAAAGAGTCCTCCAGAGGGCCCTTACTGATTAAATTTTTTACACTTGTGTCCATCTTATTACCATTTCCTAAACTCAATACGGATGTTCAAACAAAGTCCTACTTTCTCTAAAAAGCATCGTGACAACAATTGCCAGCAGTCTAGCCGATTTTTAGCATTTGCCTTCCTAGAGAAAGAAAAGTTTATTAGTATTATAGCATGAACCCCCAGAAAAGGGAAAATATCCCCGGCAGATACCTTTGCTAGGGCCAAGAAAGGCTTCGTCATTTCATAAAAAAGCGAACAAATCCACATTCTAAAAACAGAATGCGAGCTTGTCCGCCTTTTCCTATGTCTCTAAAATAAATAATGTGTTTTCCTCGTTTCATCGTGCCAAGCGAATGCGGGTCACAATCCCATCTGGGTCTACAAGATCCAGTTCACTCGAATTTAGCCATTTGATCGGTGCTTCTAGCTCTTGTGCTTGCTTAACGATGTTCAAGAGTTCTTCCTTGCTTTCGACCTCAAGGACATAGTAGGCCAAGCCTGACAAGCCTTGCTCACGCGGAGCCAGACCTTTTCCAGCCCATTCGTTGACAGCCAGGTGGTGATGGTACTGACCAGCCGCTATCCAACTAGCACTAGGAATGCTAAATTTATCTTCTAGTCCTAACACCTTTTGATAAAACTGGCTCGCCTCACGACTATCCTTCACCGATAGATGGATATGCCCCATTCTCGTCCCTTCAGCTAGGATAAAGGGATCCACCTTTTCCCCTAACTCATAGATGTCCTGTGCCGCAAGGGCTTCGGTCACACCGATAATGCGACCGTCTTCTCGAATATCCCATGAAGACACTGGCTTATCACGGTAGAGTTCAATGCCATTCCCTTCCAAATCCTCTAGATAAATAGCCTCGCTGTATCCATGATCTGCACCCCCAACCAGAGGAATCCGCAAATCACTTAGGTGTTTCAAGACATCTGCCAAGGCTTTTCGTGTCGGCAACAAAATCGCCAGATGGTAGAGCCCATAATGCCCCCTTACTTCGCCAGACTTTTCTGCCTGAATCAAGTGAACCAAGGCTTTTCGACCAAGTCCCAAAATCGCTTCTGTCTCTGTTTGAGATAAAATCTCCAAGCCAATAATCTGGTGATAAAAAGCCGTTTGACTCGTCAAATCCTTGACATTTAAAACCGCCTCTGCTAGATAAATGTGGCTTTGGTATGCATAAGTCATAGGGTGTCTCCTTTTTTGTTGTAACTTTATGCATTACATCAATTATACACTATTGAGATAAAATGTCAACGAAGACAACTCAAAAGAGCTGGAAACCAGCTCTTCTTTTTATTTAACAACAAGCTCGTAACGAGTTTTGCTGGTGAAAATTCCCCCTGCTTTGAGAATGACTTGGTCTTTGAGAACACTGTGAATGGCATCTGGTAAAGCTTGCGCTTCAAGGGCAATCCCATTGTGCTGTACCATTGGCTGGCCTCCGATGATGACACTCTCATCCACAAAGTTTGCTGTGTAGACCACAAAGCAAGGGGCCTCTGTCTTGAAAAGTAGGAAACGACCTGAGTTTTGGTCATAAAGGAAACCAGCATTGTCATGACCTGCAGGAAGGGCAAATGGGTGATCCAAACCAGATACCAACTGAATTTGCTCATCGTCCTCTGCAAAGATATCCTTGAGCAAAGCACCATTGTAGATGTGTTTCACCACATCACGAGTAGCATCTGGAGTCTTATCTGGAACACCGTCAGGAGCGATTGGGTAAATGCCCTCCGTATTTAGTTGGAAGACATGGCGGTCAACTGTCTGCGTGAAATCACCAGACAAGTTGAAGTAGCTGTGATTAGTTGGATTGACAAGCGTATCCTGATCTGTCGTTACCTTGTAGCTGACTTCGTAGGCACCAGTTTCTTCCAAGCGATAGCTGATCCAGATCTTGAGATTACCAGGAAATCCTCCTGTCCCGTCTGTACGCTCTGTGTAGAGGGTCAAGCCATGGTCGCTCACCTCGACCAATTCAAACAAGCTCGAATCCCAACCTGTTGAACCACTGTGGTTACAGTTGCTAGCATTGTTGACTTCAAGATTATAGGTCTGGCCATTGAGTTCAAATGTTGCACCTGCAATACGGCCCGCTACAGGACCTACACTTGCTCCATGCTTGGGACTATTGCCTACATAGCTATCAAAATTATCAAAGCCCAAGATCACATTGGCAAAATTACCAGCCTTGTCAGGTGTGACATAGCGCAAGATGGTCGCACCATAGGTCATAACTTCAAGCTGGTAACCACCGTCAGTCTCAAAGCGATAGGCCAAGACATCCTTGCCCTCATGATTTCCAAATACACGCTCTGTGTATGCTTTCATTCTTCTCTCCTTTGATCTATTTCTCTTAAGTAAACAAACCATAGAGAGCCTATTCACCATCTATGGTTGTAGTTTTTATTTTCAGAATCCTTTGTCAGAAAACCTTAACAAAAGGGGGTTCTTCTATACTTGTTTTATGCTTCCACACGTTCAGTCCATGAAGTCGCTGTTGTTTGAAGAACCTTGTTGAGTTCGTCAATGTTCTCAAAACCTGTTGTGCGTAGCCACTCACGAGCTGCTGCTTCACCATCTTTAATGTAAGCTTCAACTGATCCAGCCCAGGTTGCACGGCCACAAAGAACGCCGTTGAAGTTTGCGCCTGATTCGTGAGCAAAGACAAGGGTTTCTTGGAAGAGTTTAGCTGATACACCTGCACTCAAGTAGATATATGGCAAGTTAGTTGCTTCGTCTTGCGCTTTGAAGAAAGCTGCCGCTTCTTCACGAGTATGCACGATTTCACCATCGCCAAAGCCTTCAACGTATTTGACGTTGACTGGAACTTCCACTTTCAAAACATCGATGTTAAAGCGTGGGTCTGAGAAGACTTTCATAGCACCGATAACCTTGTGTGGTTTTACTTTGGCGTATTCTGCAGAACCTGCGTCAGCGATTTTTTCATCGTAAGCCAAGATTTCAAGGAAGAATGGAATGTCTTCCGCCACACACTCTGAACCGATGCGTTCGATATAGGCTTGTTTTTCTTGGTTGAGTTCGTCAGCGCTGTCTACGTCATAGTAAAGCAAGAACTTAACAGCGTCTGCACCTTGTTCTTTGATGCGTTTGGCAGACCAAACATCCAAGCAGTCAGGCAAGCGTTTAGTGCTAGTTGTATCGTAGCCAGTTTTCTCATAAGCAAGGAGAAGACCAGCATTTGGAGCAAGCGCTTTTGTAGCTGGGAGACCATACTCAGGGTCGAGAAGCATAGAGGATGCGTATTTTGTCAATTCATCTGCAACCAATACTTTAAGTTCTTCCATTTGAGCCACTGTTGGCTCTTCTGTTTGGTATTGAGCCATGAGGCGTTTTAAAGCACCACGTTGGTCAAAGGCAAGAGCTGAGATAATGCCGTTCTCGTCAGAGAGTTTTTGCAAGCAAGCTACTTTATTGGGACTTAATTGTAATTTACTCATAGACACTTCCTTATTTTTGATATTCATGAATGATCACACCTTGTACCACACGGTTTACAGTGCCAGTAGGAGATGGTGTATCTGGTTTATTTTCTACCTTGAGTGAAGTCAATAGGGCAAAGAGTTGAGCATAAACGATGTAAGGGAAGACACGGTAAATATCGTTCAAAACACCGCCACAGCCAAGGGCTACTTCTTTGACATTTTCAAGACCAAAGGCTTGATCACTCAAAAGCACAACACGACGAGCAATGTGATCACCAGCCACTTCACGAACCAAGTCCAAGTCGTACTTGCGAGTGTAGTCTGTCGTTGTGCCAAATACCAAAACAACTGTATCTTCGTTGATCAATGATTTTGGACCGTGACGGAAGCCAACTGGGCTTTCATACATGGTCGCCACTTGACCAGCTGTTAATTCCAAAATCTTCAACTGAGCTTCATGAGCAAGTCCAAAGAAAGGACCAGCGCCTAGGTAGATAACACGGTTAAAGTCGAGGTCAACCAACTCTTTGACATCTTTTGCATTGTCTAGAACTTTGCGGACAAGTCTAGACACAACTTCAAAACGTTGAGCTTTCACAGCAAATTCTGTAGGATCAAAGACCAAGAGAGCTGTTAGCAGCATAGATGTAAAGCTAGAAGTCATGGCAAATCCAGCGTCATTAGAAGCAGCTGGTTGCAAAAGCAAGAGATTGCGGTCATCTCCATGAGCTTGAAGAGCCAATTTACCATCTGCAGCACATGTAATGGTCACTTGATAGAGGTCATCCACCAAGGCCTTAGCCAAATCAACCGTCGCCACACTTTCAGGTGAATTCCCACTACGAGCAAAGGAAACAAGGACAGTCGCCACATCTTTTTTCAAATAAGTTTCTGGATTGGCAACAATATCAGTTGTCGCAATAGCATTGAAATTCCATTTGCGTTCGTCATAGACTTCCTTAAAGTATGGTACCAAGGTATCTCCCACATAAGCAGAAGTACCAGCACCCGTCAAGATGACCTTGATATAGTCATGTTTATCCGCAATCCCTTGTAGGAAGGCTGCAATTTCTTCACGTTTTGCTTGATAGGCTTCAAAAGCTTCTTTCCATACATCAGGCTGTTGGTAGATCTCACGAGTCGTGATTTCTGCACCCAGTTCAAGTAATTCTTCTTTTGTGTAATTTAGCATAGAGTTCCTCTAATCTATTGTTGTTTCATTCCTATTGAAAATATGGGAATGGGATTGACTCCCATTCCCATGTATATTCTATATAAGATGCCCTAAGTCACATCTTATTCATCTTCGTCATCATCAAAGCCCGCTAACAAATCATTGACTTTCACAATGCTTTCTGCAGCACGGCTCTTGTAGTCCGCATCTGCACCTGTAAGGCTGGCATTGATAAATTCAATCACCATTGGAAGATTCATCCCTGCGTAGAGTTCAATGTCGCGACCTTCCATGATCAAACGGCTTACCACGTTACATGGTGTACCACCGAGAAGGTCCGCAAAGACTAGGAAATCATCCAATCCTTCGATAGCAGCTTCAAATTTTGCAGTAAATTCTTCTGGACCATCTTCTGGAAGAAGAGCCACTGCATGAATGTTGTCTTGTGGACCCATGATCATTTCTGTGCTACCTTTAAGTTCTTCACAGAAACGACCATGACTCACCAAAATTAATGATTTACTCATAAATTATGCGCCCATTCCAAGCAAGAATTTACCGATGAATGAAAGACCTACTGCAAGAACGATAATGATACCGATCGCTTTAGTAGAGTTCATACCTTTCTTACCAAGCAACCAGAAGATAAAGGCAGTAAAGATTGCTGGAAGCAAGCGTGGGAAGATTGAGTTCAAGATGTCTTGGAAGTCAATCATCTTTTCACCGATTGGCAATTTGTAAGAAATCTCAAAGTTGATCATTGTTGCTACAAGAGCACCCATCATGAAGACACCAAGTACAGATGCAGCATCAATCAAAGCTGTCAAAGTACTTTGCATGTTGTTGATAAGGTTAACCCCTTCTTTGTAGGCAAATTCCAATTGTTTCCAACGGAAGATGTCATATGCAACTGCAACTGCGATCCAAAGGAAGATACCCCATGGTTGGCCAGCGATCGCCATAGTTGCTGCGATAGATCCCATGATAGCAGGTACAAGTGAACCAAAGATAGTATCTCCAAGAGGAGCGAATGGTCCCATCAAACCTGTCTTGATACCGTTAACGGCATCTTTTGAACCCACACCATCTTTTTCTTCCATGGCAAGGTCAAAACCAGCGATAATAGTGTGGAAGAATGGTGAAGTATTGAAGAATTGAGTATGAACTTTCATCATTTCTTTCAATTCAGGAGTTCCATCCCCATACATTTTACGCAATTGTGGCAAGATCATGTAAAGGTAACCAGAAGCTTGCATACGTTCGTAGTTCCAACCTAATTGGAAAGTAAACAAGCTACGTTTGTTGATTTGATTAAAATCTTCTTTTGTTAGTTTGTAATTAGAATTCGTCATCTTCGATTTCCCCACTTTCTGATGGTGTAGAAGGTGCTGCTACAGCAACTTTTTGGCTGTTCTTGAAGTGAACAACTGCAAGGAAGATACCCACGATAGAGATACCGATCATAGACAATCCTTTGAAGTTGTTAACAAAGCCAATTTTTTCAGCAACTTCAGCAGGAAGAGTGCCAATGATTCCAGCAACTGCTCCACCAAGACTTGTTACGTTTGAGTAAAGAACAGTCAACATAGCTGTCAAACCGAATCCCATAGCAAGGTAGTGAAGGTTACGTTTAACTGGAAGGTAACGAAGCAAGATAGCGAATCCAAGACCTGGAAGCATACGACCTGCAAGTGTCAAACCGTCTGCAACCCATTGGTATTCTTTAACAAGGTTTACAACACCTTGTACGAATTCTCCACCGAAAGCAAGGGCGAAGAATACTGGAAGGGCACGAGAAAGAGCCCATGGAAGCGCACCAAGTAGGTAGTTGCGTTCGATACCATTGTAGTCAAAGCGTTCGATCGCAGCATCAATACGGTGTGCAAAGAAAGTAGTTGTCATACGTCCAAGAACGTCGAAGTATGTCAAAAGTGCTGCTACTGGTACAGCGATTGTTGTAATCGCAAGGTCTGTATCAATACCTTGAGAGATAGAGAATGCTGTTGCAAGAACCGCACCAGAAGTTGCGTCGATACGAGAAGCACCACCGAAGGTACCAACCCCAAGAACGAACAACTGCAAGCTACCACCGATAAACAAACCAGTTGTCACATCTCCCATGATCAAACCGGTAATGAAACCAGCGAATACAGGGGAACCTGCAGATGAAACGATTGTCAACTCATCACAGATTTGATAAGCTGAGTACAAAGTGAGAAGTAAAATTTGCCACCATTGTATCATAACAATGACCTCCTAAAAATTTTTTCCTATTTTAATAAGCTCAAAAAGTCTGAAACTGGATCATTTGGAACCATTTGAGCAGTGAGTTTCACACCTTTTTCTGCTAGTTTGTGGAAATCTTCCACATCCTTGTCTACCACATTGATAGAACGTGTGATAGAGCGAGTTTCTGGTGTTTGAGACATATTGCCGACGTTGAGTGTTTCAAGCGGTACACCTGCTTCGACCAAACCAAGGAAACGGTCTGGTTTACGTGCAACGATAAAGAGACGTTGGCTATCGTATTTACCAGCAAGGATATTTGCTGCTGCTTTCTCAACTGGCAAGATACTGAGTTTCACACCTGGTGGTGTCGCAAGTTTCAAACCACTCTTTTCAATATCGTTGTTAACAACTTCGTCGTCTACAACCATAATGCGTGAAACATTTAGTTTTCCAGCCCAAAGATTGGCTACTTGACCGTGGATCAAACGTCCATCAATACGGCATCCTACAATTGTCATAAGTTTTCCCCCTTTATGTGTTTTAGTGTAGGTTTACGAGTTAAATGAATCTCTTCTTTATATTCGCCCTCAGTTTCAAAGATGATGATGCGGTTAGCACCTTCCTTGAGATAACTATGAGGGATATAAAGTGAGAGGGTCGGGCCGACGTTCCAGAAACGTCCTAAGTGACGCCCGTTGACAAAGGCAACTCCCTTACCAAACTCAGACAAGTCTAAGTAGGTATCCTTCGGCTCTTCAACAGTAAAGTCGAAAGCGTAAAAGGCTGGTTGTCCTTCTGTCCATCCTTTTGAAAAATCAATTTTCTCAGGATTATCCAGTGGCAGTGGATATTGTTTCCAATTCAGTAAGAAATGTAGATCCTTGCAGACACCTGTACGAATTCCTTTACGTTGCGTATCTGCCAAGAACTTATGACCGTAGTTGACACGCCCCATATTTTCGATCAAGATGTCAATTTCTGAAAAGCCTTCTCGATTGCCCTGACAGTAGATATCTTCACCTATCTCTGTCTGGTATTGAGTAGCAATCCATTGACCATCTACAAAGAGCTGAGCTCGGTCACGTCCATCGATGATACGGAGACGTTCTTCTTCTGCATCCCAACTTGCCTCATTGCGGTAGAGAAGGTAGCCATAACTTTGACCAAGTTCTTCCATCGCTTTTGGATAGAGGCTTTCAGTAGGACTAGAGAGACTATCCAGAGTTTCAAACAAGGAAACTTTTTCGACCAATGGAATGGACCCTATCTCCATGCTTTCCTTATAGAGTGGTTCCAACTGTGGATAATCTGGGAAGTGGGTTGCCATCATCTTCTTGACTGCTAAGTATTTAGCAGTTGGATTTCCTTCTTCATCGAGAAGGGCATCATAGTCGTATGATGTGACTTGTGGCAAATCCAGAGTTCCTCGAGCCGAGCAACCATTCATGAAACCAAAGTTTGTTCCACCATGGAACATGTAAAGGTTGATAGAGCCTTGCTCCAATACCTCTCGAACAGCTTCTGCCAATTCTTTAGGATCCCGTGTGATGATGGGTTCTTTCCAACGGTTGAACCAACCATCCCAGAATTCCATACACATGAGGGGCCATTTCTTGCCATGCTCATCAAAGAATTCCTGCATCTGTGAAAAGTTGTACGGAGCTTTAGAGCCGAAGTTTCCTGTCACAAAGAGGTCGTCTTCGATCAAGGTTCCGGCTTTCAGAGTAGCCCTCCATGGGCCATCTGAAGTAAAGAGTGGGCAATCAATCCCTCGGTCTTCCATCAATTTTCGAATTGCTCGTAGATAAGACTTATCTTCTCCATAAGAGCCATATTCATTTTCGACTTGCATCATAAGAATGTTTCCACCATTATCCAACAAGCGAGGCACAAGCCTTGGCAATAATTGGTCATAATAGCGAGCAACAGCCTCGATGTAGGCCGGGTCGGACGAGCGAATTCGCATGTCCTTTGTCAAGAGCCAAGCCGGCAAGCCACCAAATTCCCATTCCGCACAGATAAATGGAGACGGGCGTACAATGGCATAGAGACCTAGATCTTGTGCAATTTGAAGAAATCTCTCCAAATTTCTGGCACCTTCAAAATCAAACTCCCCTTCAACAGGTTCGTGTAAATTCCAAGCCACATAGGTCTCGACTGTATTAAAGCCAAGCGCCTTTAAGTTATAGAGAGAATGATACCAATCCTCTGCTGGAATCCTAAAATAATGAATGGCGCCGGACAAAATCTTGAACGGTTTTCCGTCTAAATAGAAATCGTCCTCAATTTTAAATCTGGTCATGTTATTACCTCTGACGAATTAAGTTTGCGCTTTCATTTATTATAATATTAACTATAATCAAATCTTTTGCATTTGTCAATAGGTTTTAGAAAATTATTTAAAATTTTTCTATTTTTTTACTTACCGTTTACCGAAATTATCTAAAAATAGCATGAAAACGATCTTTTTATGTATGATAATTCACAAGAACATCAAATGAATTTTTTTACATGTAAAATAACATTTTTAGTCTATTATTTTAATTTTTTGACCTTAATACTACTCTTTTCTCTATATTTGTGGTAAAATCAAAATTGGAGAAAGAGAATCGAGGTGAAATTTATGGCTATTCCTAAATACCAATATATTAAAGATGAATTAAAAAACAAAATCATCTCTGGTCAATTTGCAAGTGGAGATAAATTTTATACAGAAGCTGAATTGATCGCGATGTACGATGTGAGTTCAATCACAGTTGTTCGTGCCTTGAACGACCTTGCTAAAGACGGCTACATTGTCCGCCAACAAGGTAAAGGTACTTTCGTTTCACGTGCCCGCAAGCACAAACTCGTTGAGTTTTCAGATGTCGAAATCTTTGAAACAAAAGACGATAAAGTTACTGTCCTTTCTATCGAGCGCGGAAACAAACTTGAATATTTAGATAAACTTGGACTACGTGGAGATCAATTCTACTATAAGATTGAACGTATTCGTCAGACAAACGATGTGACATACATCTACCACACATCTTATATTCCTGAGCAATACATCAATGCCAACTATCCAAATCTTGACTATTATAGCTCTATCTATACACGTTTCAAATTGGATTACCGCATTCACATGAGTGATGAACATTTTGAGGAAATCAACGAAATCGCATTCCCAACTCCAGAGCATGCTGCTTCTGTACTCGGAATCGATACACAATTCCCAACTGTCTTCCAAACGAAGACTACAAAACTTGAGGCCACTGGCCAAGTCCTTGCCTATAGTGAAACTTATAAGCGAGCAGACTACTACAAAATCAAATTCATCTCATGTAACCGAGGTCATTAAGAAAAAGCCTGAGCCTAGCTTAGGCTTTTTCTATATTCATTATAGCACGAGAAAGAAGTTGGGAAAACGCTATGAAGGGCTCTTATTTAATTAGTAGCATTTTTACTAAAAACAAGGTAAATTTTCATTTGGTTTTTCCTCTGTTTTATCCCTCATTAGCAAATTTCTCCTAAATCTTATGATTTCCTCTATTTATTATAGTTCTTATATAAACCCACTTGACATTTTACTCCTTAGATAATAAAATAAAATTGGTTTTATGTAAACGCTATCATATATGATAATAACAAGGAGGTTTTGTCATGAAACTAGAAAAGAAACAGCGCTTCTCCATCCGTAAATACGCGGTTGGGGCAGCTTCTGTACTGATAGGATTTGCTTTTAGCGCTCAAGTCGTATCTGCCGACGGGATTACTCCAGCTCCGACAGCTGAAGAAACTGTCCAAACAATTCAGGAGAGTCCACAAGCAGTCAAAGAAGCTGTAGACTCCAAGGTTCCAGAAAAACTGGAAGAAAAGGCTGACAAACCTGTAAAAGAGGAGGTCAAAGAAGACCAGGAGGTTCCTCGAACAGTTGCTCCAAAAACAGAAGAGTCAAGCGCACCAGTTGTGACAGATAATGCTACTCCAACTCCTACTGCCGAGAAAGAAAGCCCTGCCCCAGCTGAAACTCCTGCTGAAAGCACTTCTTCAGAAAAGAAAAATGAAGCCGTCACACCTGCAGTAGCCACTCCTAGCACGGAACGAGCAGCTCAGGTAAATGAAAAACTGGCAAAACGAAAAATGATCTCAATCGACGCTGGACGCAAGTATTTCTCTCCAGAGCAACTCAAAGAAATCATCGACAAAGCCAAACACTACGGCTATACTGATCTTCATCTACTAGTTGGAAATGACGGCATGCGTTTTATGTTGGACGACATGACGATCAAAGCGAATGGCAAAACCTATGCAAGCGACGATGTCAAACGTGCACTCGAAAACGGAACTGATGCCTACTACAAGGATCCAAACGGCAACCATTTGACAGAAAGTCAGATGACGGACTTGATCAACTACGCTAAAAATAAAGGTATTGGCCTCATTCCAACTGTAAACAGCCCTGGTCACATGGATGCGATTTTGCATGCCATGAAAGAACTAGGCATCCAAAAACCGAACTTCAACTACTTTGGTAAGGAATCTGCTCGTACCGTTGACCTTGATAACAAGGAGGCTGTTGCATTTACCAAAGCTCTGATCGACAAGTATGCTGCTTACTTCGCTGGCAAATCTGACATCTTCAATATCGGACTAGACGAGTACGCCAATGATGCTACAAACGCCAAAGGCTGGAGCGTTCTTCAAGCCTACAAGTGGTATCCCGAAGATGGCTTCCCAGATAAGGGTTATGACAAATTTATCGCCTACGCAAACGACCTTGCTCGCATCGTCAAATCTCACGGCCTCAAACCAATGGCCTTTAACGATGGTATCTACTATAATAGCGACACTAGCTTTGGAACCTTTGACAAAGATATCATCGTTTCTATGTGGACTGGTGGATGGGGCGGATACGACGTCGCTTCTTCTAAACTTCTAGTTGAAAAAGGCCACCAAATCCTTAATACCAACGATGCTTGGTACTACGTCCTCGGACGAAATGCCGATGGCCAAGGATGGTACAACCTCGACCAAGGACTCAATGGTATCAAGAACACTCCAATCACTTCTGTACCAAAATCTGATGGAGCTACTATCCCGTTCATCGGGGGTATGGTAGCTGCTTGGGCGGATACCCCATCTGCACGCTATTCACCATCACGCCTCTTCAAACTCATGCGTAGCTTCGCAAATGCCAATGCTGAATACTTTGCTGCCGACTATGAGTCTGCTGAGCAAGCTCTGAAAGAAGTCCCAACAGACCTTAACCGCTATACTGCAGAAAGTGTCGCGGCTGTCAAAGAAGCTGAAAAAGCCATTCGCTCACTCGATAGCAACCTCAGTCGTGCCCAACAAGACACCATTGACCAAGCAATTGCAAAACTCCAAGAAGCTGTCAGCAACCTAACATTCACACCAGAAGCTCAAAAAGAGGAAGACGCGAAACGCGAAGTTGAAAAACTTGCCAAGAACAAGGTGATCTCAATTGACGCTGGACGTAAGTACTTCTCAGCTGAACAACTCAAACGTATCATTGATAAAGCTAGTGAACTTGGATATTCTGATGTGCATCTCCTCCTAGGAAATGACGGACTTCGCTTCCTACTTGATGACATGACTATCACTGCTAACGGAAAAACTTATGCAAGTGACGATGTCAAAAATGCCATCATTGAAGGAACAAAAGCTTACTACGATGATCCAAACGGAACCACTCTTAGTCAGACTGAAATCACTGAATTGATTGAGTACGCAAAATCAAAAGGGATTGGACTCATCCCAGCGATCAACAGCCCAGGTCACATGGATGCCATGCTTGTCGCTATGGAAAAATTAGGTATCGCAAACCCTCAAGCCAACTTTGACAAGGTCTCTAAAACAACCATGGACCTTGAAAATGAAGAAGCGATGAACTTTACAAAAGCCCTTATCGGCAAGTACATGGACTTCTTTGCAGGCAAGACTAAGATCTTTAACTACGGTACAGACGAATACGCTAATGACGTTACCAACGCTCAAGGTTGGTACTACCTCAAATGGTATGGACTCTATGGCAAGTTTGCTGAATATGCCAACACTCTTGCTGCTATGGCTAAAGAAAGAGGCCTTCAACCGATGGCCTTCAACGATGGTTTCTACTACGAGGACAAGGATGATGTTGAGTTTGACAAGGATGTCATCATCTCTTACTGGTCTAAAGGATGGTGGGGCTACAACCTTGCATCTCCACAGTACCTTGCAAGTAAAGGCTATAAATTCCTTAATACCAACGGAGACTGGTACTACATTCTCGGTCAAAAACCAGAAGATGGTGGTGGCTTCCTCAAAAAAGCTCTCGAAAATACCGAGAAAACTCCATTTAATCAACTAGCATCAACTAAATACCCTGAAGTTGACCTTCCTACTATTGGTAGTATGCTTGCTATCTGGGCAGATAAACCAAGTGCCGAGTACAAGGAAGAAGAAATCTTTGAACTTATGACCGCCTTTGCAGACCACAACAAAGACTACTTCCGCGCTGACTACAATGCTCTCCGTGAGGAGCTAGCTCAAATCCCTACTAACTTGGAGGGATACAGCAAAGAAAGCCTTGATGCTCTAAATGCAGCTAAAGAGGCTCTCAACTACAACCTCAATCGCAGCAAACAAGCCGAGTTAGACGCTCTCGTAGCTAAACTCAAGGCAGCCCGCCTAGGCCTAAAACCAGCGGCAACTCACTCAGGAAGCCTCGATGAAAATGAACTAGCTGCCAATGTTGAAACCAAACCGGAACTCATCACAAGAGCAGAAAAGATTCCATTTGAAGTTATCAAGAAGGAAAATCCGAACCTCCCAGCTAAGCAAGAAAAGATTGTCACACCAGGTGTAGATGGCGAACGCACTCATTACATCTCTGTCCTTACTGAAAATGGTAAACAAACAGAAACCGTTCTAGATAGCCAAGTAACCAAAGAACCTGTGACCCAAGTGGTTGAAATCGGTGCCCCTATTACCCACAAAGGGGATGAAAGTGGCCTTGCTCCAGCTGCCGAAGCGAAACCAAGACTGGATATCCAAGAAGAAGAGATTCCGTTCACTACTGTGACACGTGAAAATCCACTCTTACTCAAAGGGAAGACTCAAGTCGTTACTAAAGGCGCTAACGGTCGTCGCAGTCATTACTACTCTGTGAGCACTAGTGCTGACGGTAAGGAAGTGAAAACTCTTGTAGATAGCCTTGTGACCCAAGAAGCAGTGACCCAAGTTATTGAAGTCGGAACTCTTGTAACCCATGTAGGGGACGAACACGGTCTTGCTCCAACCGCAGAAACAAAACCAAGACTGGATATCCAAGAGGAAGAAATTCCATTCACTACTGTGACACGTGAAAATCCTCAATTGCCAAAAGGACAAACGCAAGTTGTTACTAAAGGAGCTAACGGCCACCGTACTGCCTTCTACTCTGTGAGCACTAGTGCTGATGGAAAAGAAGAAAGAACGCTTGTCAATAGCGTGGTAACACAGGAAGCAGTCACTCAAGTTGTTGAAGTCGGCACTGCCGCTGAGAAAGCTGAGCAAACTGCACCAACTACTGCCAAAGCAGATGAAAAACAACTCCCTGCAACAGGAAGTCAAAACTCTGCAGGTTTGGTCGCAGCAGGACTCATGGCGACTCTAGCAGCCTACGGACTGACTAAGAGAAAAGAAGACTAAGATTCTTCTAAGAGAATACAAAAAAGCGAGATTGAATCTCGCTTTTTGTTATGATTAGTCACCAAGTCCGATACGTTCAAAGATATCCTCTACTCGTTTAGTGTAGTATGCAGGGTTGAAGATTTCGTCGATTTCTTCTTGAGTCAGACGTGAGGTTACTTCTGGATCGGCTTCCAAAAGTGGTTTAAAGTCTACTTGGTTGTCCCAAGAGTAAGCTGTTTTTGGTTGCACCAAGTCATAGGCTTGTTCACGCGTCATGCCTTTTTCAATCAAGGTCAACATCGCACGTTGGCTAAAGATAAGACCGAAAGTTGAGTTCATGTTGCGGATCATGTTTTCTGGGAAGACCGTCAAATTCTTGACGATATTTCCGAAACGGTTGAGCATGTAGTCGATCAAAATAGTCGTATCTGGTGTGATGATGCGCTCAGCTGATGAGTGAGAGATGTCACGTTCGTGCCAAAGGGCTACGTTTTCATAGGCCGTCACCATGTGACCACGGATAACACGCGCAAGACCTGTCATGTTTTCAGAACCGATAGGGTTGCGTTTGTGAGGCATGGCTGAAGACCCTTTTTGACCTTTGGCAAAGAACTCTTCTACTTCGCGTTGCTCAGATTTTTGAAGACCACGAATTTCAGTCGCCATACGCTCGATAGAAGTTGCGATGCTGGCAAGAACTGCGAAGTACTCAGCGTGAAGGTCACGAGGAAGCACCTGTGTAGAGATTTCTTGAGCACGGATACCGAGTTTGTCGCAGACGTATTTTTCAACGAATGGTGGGATGTTGGCAAAGTTACCAACCGCACCAGAAATCTTACCAGCTTCCACACCAGCAGCCGCATGTTCGAAACGCTCGATGTTGCGCTTCATTTCGCTGTACCATGTTGCCAATTTAAGACCAAAAGTCGTCGGTTCCGCATGCACACCGTGGGTACGCCCCATCATGATGGTGAACTTGTGCTCCTTGGCCTTGTCAGCGATGATGTTGGTGAAGTTTTCAAGGTCACGACGGATAATGTCGTTGGCCTGCTTGTAGAGGTAACCGTAGGCAGTATCCACCACGTCGGTAGAAGTCAAACCATAGTGAACCCACTTGCGCTCTTCACCAAGAGTCTCAGAAACCGCACGCGTGAAAGCCACCACATCGTGACGAGTCTCTTGCTCAATCTCCAAAATACGGTCGATGTCAAAGTCAGCCTTTTCACGAATCAAAGCCACATCTTCCTTAGGGATTTCTCCCAACTCAGCCCATGCCTCGTCAGCCAAGATTTCCACCTCAAGCCAAGCACGGTATTTATTTTCTTCACTCCAAATATTCGCCATCTCAGGGCGAGAGTAACGGTTGATCATGTTATTTCTCCTTTTGATATTTAAATATAGTGTTGTTTAAAACAAGTTCATTTTTACTTTCTTCGAAAGGTAGTGACCAATTTTCAAATCGTCCCATTATGTTAACTTCAATATTGTAACCATTAGGTGGGATAAAGTTATAGTTAGGACTGATATAATATCCATACTGTGCTATCTCACTAGCTTGAATAGAACGTATAGTTTCAATTCCAGATGTCCTATAAGATATATAATCAAATATCTTCTCTATTCCACTATGCCAGATTATCTTTTGGAAATCAAAATAATTTACAATCCATGTGTCAATCAAATCATTTCTATTCCTATCTTTAAAATAATCTATTGCCATTTCAGATAATTTATAGTAATCATCTAATGTTACGACTACCTTATATATTTTTTTAGATTTTATATTTTCAATTCTAAGTCGCTCAGTACTTCCCTTTTTATCAGTGAATATTGCAATTTCATTATTAAGGATATATTGTTTAGCTCTCTCAGCTTGTTCAGAAGCTGCCAATACCACTTTTTTAAACAGCTGCTGGCGACGCTCCTCTGACATTTTTTGATTAAACGGAATCTCTTTAAAATCCCTAGCCTTGCATTCTATTAATAGGATATTGTTACCTGAAATAACAATGAAATCTTGTTCTTCTTTTTTACTAGTTTTTAAATATAAAGATTGATAAACATTATCAACATCAAAATAATTTTCCAAAATAGTTTTTAATTCCTTCTCTAATATGTCTCCTTTATTGTTTGAAGAAGAAATTAGTTTTTGTTCAATACTAGATAGAATATGTTCTGATGCAGGTAAAAAATATGTCAAATTCCTTTGAATCCCAATAGAACCCCCTAATATTTGTATAGAAGAGGTCAAATATCTTACTTCCATATTTTTTGAAGCAGTCATAAATAATTTACTATAATCAATATCCCCAAAGATTTCATCCAACTCTCTATCTGAAAATTGGCTACAACTACACACTAATCCATCTAGGCGAGATTTAACATTACAGATTATATATAATAACTTGTCAAAATTTTCGTAAATTGAAAATCTATATTGTTTTCTTGCTTCATTATCAAACATCCTACATATTTCATAATACTCCCAAAGTTCTTTTCGAAAATCAAAATGGTAGCTTAAATAACTTTGTAAACTATCGCTCCTTCTATCTTGTATTGACTGTTCCACTTGGTTATTAGATATATTATTTTGAAGGGCATTTATGAATAAAAAGAAAATTTCAATTTCATCTGAAGTAACTACATCTTTCTTTGACTCGCCGTTATACTTCAATAATATATATACATATAACTGAACCATAAGTTTCAGTGAAAATTGTGAATTTGATTCTCGCTTTCTTTGAATAATAGCTAAATTCATCACAGTATTTAATTTATTTATTGAATAATAAATATTATAGTACTTTAAAATATAATTCAGAATATCATCAATATTACTAAGTTGGTATATCTCTTTCTCTATGTCCTCTAGACTTTTAGGATACATTTTTTAACTCCTAATCCTTCTTTTAAAGTTTTCAAATATCTTTACAATGCTTCTATAAAAAATTTTCACTAACTCATAACACTTACTGTATTTTACTTAAAACATCCACTTCTATAGCTAATAATAAATAATACAATATACTTTTGAAAACGATATTCAATAACAAGTGCAGATTCTCCTATAACAATACAAATACTGATCAATGAGCCTCTTATACTTAACTATAAAATTCTATTTCTCCAGTACTTACAACTCTCTTTTTGTGCAAGTTTATTGATATTTATTTGAATTGCAACCATACACTATTAATAAATACTTACTTCATTGTAGTAAGTTTGTTATTAAAAAGCTAAAGTCATAAAGCAGTCTTCCTCGTCTCTTCAAATCTATGATAATCAGCGTCAAGCAAAAACCGCCCCAACTCAAAAATAACCCCTGAATAGAAAATTACTTTTTTATTATAATCTAAGCTAATAATTAAATGACCTTCTTTATTTCTATAATCTTTTCCATCAAAGTAAACATGATCATATAGAACAGAATAATCCCTCACTTCTTTAATAACAGTATTTCCTTTATTAATCATTCTTGCCGCAAACTGCGAATGATTAGCTCCATTACAAATCGCAATATCCATTGGATATACATAGTGATTCTCTATATTGTAACTGTAGCGATCCCCATCAAAAGGATTTTGATTATTTATTGTATCGAGATTACTTATTATTCTGTTCGAATTCCATGGATTTAACAAAATAGGCAACTCCTTCACCATTATTTCAATCGGCCCTTGCTCTCGAATTGTTTTGTTTTTATAATACTTCGCATCATCCGGATGTATGCTTCGGCAGATAATTTCATTAATAGTTAAATCTATTTCGTATACAATTTTGTTATAAATTTCTTCAATCAAAGAATTATCTTGTGCTTCATGATTAGTTTCAACTGCTTGAATAGCCTCATCAAAATTTAGATACTCAACCACAACCATCAACAGATTTTGAGCTGTTCTCACTCTGTCTTCATTTTTACTACAGTCTTCAACCATATTCATATAGTTTGTAAATTTATTTTTATAACCTTTATAATCAATCACACTTTTTGATCCTTGTATACTGCTAAATAATTTTCTTAAGAAATTTAACATTATTTCCTCCTAGATACTATAAATCTCCGTTTACTTCTCATTATCTAGTTTGTAGTGCTTTTCCCAAATCAAGGAAATACTGTTTTTTTGTTTTTTAAATAGAACCAAGCAAATGATGTCAGTAGGATATTTTTAACAGTAATATCTTCTGTAAAATCCAGAACCGTTTGTCCATCCTTATAATCAAATCGTCCTAGCCAAGTTCCTTGGAGATTTTTATTTTCAAACTCAAGTTCCCAGCGCTTATGTAAGTCAACCTTTTTTACCTTAAAATTTGTCTGGATACTATTTTTAGTATATTCAATAAAGTGACTGTCATCTATTTTTTCAAACCGACCAAGATCACTTCTCCAAGTTTGATTTGATAAATCAGTCACACATTCCCAAACTTTATCAATAGACCAGGAAAAACTCGCTTTCCTATTAGATTTTACCACTATTCCTACTCTTAATTATCAACACTATTTTTTACGAATAGTTTGATACTAAATCAACATAGATGTGGTACATACGCCAGTTGCTACATGAATGGAATCCTAAGCTCTTTTTTCATTGATATATCCCACATTCCATAAGCAATTGCAAATATAAACACTATAACCATTATTGTGGAAGCAATATCTAGCACTTTAATAAATACGAGATCATCTACTAAAGCAAAGCACAGTGACTGGATGAGGTTAACCAAAGAAATTACCAGCTTTTATGGAATCAGTACCTCAAGCCCTAAAATTGTTATTTTCACCTAAAAATCAATCCCCTCACCAAACTCAACCACACTATCCGGCACATCACTAAACAAAGTCACGTGCCCCATTTTGCGGTTGTGTTTCGCTTCTATTTTACCATACATGTGGAGGTGGGTGCTTGGATTTTCTGCGACATGCTTTTCAGCAGCCTCAACGTGTTGGCCGAGGACATTGAGCATGACAGCAGGTGTATGTAGTTTGATGGCTGGCAATGGTGCTCCCAGAACGCCTAGAATATGGGTATCAAACTGAGAGAAGTCGCAGGCTTCGATTGAATAGTGACCAGAGTTATGTGGGCGTGGGGCAATCTCATTGACAATGATGTTATCAGCGGTCGCAAACATTTCCACGCAAAGGGTTCCAGACAAGTTGAGTTGTTCAGCGATTCGTACTGCCATGGCTTTGGCCTTGGCTGCTAGACTTTCTGAAATGCGGGCTGGCACGATGGTCTTAGACAGGATATTATTGCGATGGATATTTTCCTGAACCGGAAAAACCGTCACGTCCTTACCATTTCCTGACACGATGACAGAAATCTCAAGGTCAAAGTTGACAAATTCTTCCAAAACGCAGTCTGCTGAGTCTGCTAGTGCACGGGCTTCCTCCAAGTCTGCTTCTGAGCGAATGACCTTTTGCCCATGCCCATCGTAGCCACCCGTCGCAGTCTTGAGGACATAGTTTTTCGACAGGTCAATATCTGTCAAATCTTGACTTGAAGTCACAACCTTGTAGGGCGCCACCGTGACTTGTGCCTTGTTGGAAAGGAAGTCCTTTTCAAAGATGCGATTTTGCGAAATGCGGAGCAGGTCTGTCCCTTGAGGGAGCTGTCCATCCTCGATAACCGCATCCAGACCGTCAGCATCGACATTTTCAAATTCATAGGTAAGAACATCACAGCGCTCAGCCAACTGACGCAGAGCATCCACATCGTTATAAGAAGCCACGATGATCTCCGCCACACGAGAGGCGGGACAATCAGCCGCAGGATCCAGTGCGATAACCTTGTGCCCCATGTAGATAGCAGAAATGGCCATCATCTGCCCCAGCTGACCGCCACCGATAATTCCGATTGTTTTAGATGAGCTCATTTGTTGACTCCTCTGCGATTTTTCCTTGCTCTTCTGCGAAATCTGCCAAAGCTGTCGCGATAGCCTGATCCTCTACTGAAAGAAGACGAAGGGCAAAGAGGGCCGCATTTGTCGCACCTGCTTCACCGATAGCCATAGTTGCGACTGGTACGCCACCCGGCATCTGAACGATAGAGTAGAGCGAATCCACGCCACTAAGAGCGCGCGATTTAACCGGTACACCGATGACAGGAAGAGTGGTTTTAGCTGCTACCATACCTGGCAAATGGGCTGCGCCACCTGCACCTGCGATAATGGCCTTGATACCACGGCTACGAGCTTCCTCCGCATGTTTGAACATGAGGTCTGGTGTACGGTGGGCAGATACAACTTTCTTTTCGTAGGCTACACCGAAGCGGTCAAGGACTTCTGCTGTTTTTTGCATGGTTGCCCAGTCGGATTTTGAGCCCATGATAATGGAAATTACTGGTTTCATTTCTTCTCCTTTTTTTGATAATCGTCTAATGTAGTGCGGACGTAAGCGACCGCCTAGGGCGTTCCATTACTAAAACTGGAGCCTGAGTCTCCAGTTTTCCGCTCCTAGTAGCTTTGCTACTAGGAGTTCCACTACTGTGACGATTATCCTATATTAGCTCGCTAACGCTCGCAAACCATACGACCATTAACGTATTTTGTGAATTTTTATTTTTCTTTTTGATAATGGTCTTAGGTGGTGGGGGCGGAAGCAAACCTTCGGTTTCATTCCTAAACTTTGAGCCTAAGGTCTCAAAGTTTCCCCCGACCAGAACAAGTTCTGTTCTGTTCTGGTCTTTTCACCAAGGCGACCATTATCGGGTTTAGCGACTTCGTCGCCTTTTCTTATATCTTTATCTAATTGCCTTGCTTCCGATATCGGTTCGGTAAAAGAGGCCTTCTGTGTTTTGTTTGTCAAGTTCCTTGTAGATGGTGTCTTGGGCTTCTTTGACGGTATCAGCAGTGGTGACGAGCATATAGACACGGCCTCCGTTTGAAAGAAGGTCTTCCCCATTTTCAGCAAATTTAGCTCCGGCATAGTAGGTGATGATATTGCCTTCTGTCTTAGTTGGCAACTCGACACCCTTTGCATAATCTAGCGGATAGCCCTTGGATGCAACAACCACACCTAGAGTCACACCCTTGTTCGTCCACGTGATCTTCGGCTCCTTGCCATCGAGAATATCCGTGATATTTTGTGCAAAGTCAGATGTCAGACGAGGCAAGATAATTTGCGTTTCGGGATCTCCGAAGCGAGCGTTAAACTCTATAACCTTCGGACCGTCAGCAGTCAAAATAAGCCCTGCGTAAAGGACACCAAGGTAAGGACGCCCTTCTTGGATCATCCCCTCAAGGACTGGCTTGACAATAGTCTCCACTGCCGTGTCAACCACACTCTGTGGTAAGTGTGGAACTGGCGCATAAGCTCCCATCCCACCAGTGTTGGGGCCCTTGTCCCCGTCGTAGGCACGTTTGTGGTCCTGGGCTGTTGGCATGATGTAGAACTTGTCCCCATTGACAAAGGCAAAGAGAGAGAATTCTTCCCCGTCAAGGAATTCCTCGATGACCACACGCGCACCGGAGTCACCGAATTTATTGTCCAACAGCATCTCGTGAGCGGCTTCTACTGCTTGCTCGACTGTCTCCGCAACGACGACACCTTTCCCAAGAGCCAAACCGTCTGCCTTGACTACGATTGGAGCGCCTTTTTCTTCGATATAGGCCTTAGCTGCCTCAAAGTCTGAAAATGTCCCATAGGCTGCTGTCGGAACGTCATATTTGACCATGATTTCCTTAGCAAAATCCTTGGACCACTCCAACTCCGCTGCCAATCTTGTCGGACCAAAGGCTTTGAGACCAGCTGCATTGAAATCATCCACGATACCAGCAGCAAGAGCATCATCTGGACCAATGAAGGACCAAGCAATATCGTTGGTTTTTGCAAACTCAATCAATTTAGAATGTTCGGAAATAGAGATATTTACCAATTCCAGACCATCCAGAGTCATCCCGTCATTCCCAGGAGCTACAAAGACTTTTTCAACGTCTTTTGACTCAAGCAATTTCTTAGCAATGGCATGTTCACGACCACCCGAGCCGACAACTAACAGCTTCATCTCTCAACCTCTTTTGCGAATTATTTACTAACATTATATCATAAACGTTCGTTTTAATCTTGTTTCACTTAGCATTTTAAGCCAAAAAAGGAAAGAAATTGTTTTCTTCCCTTTTATTTTATTAATGTCTAAAATGTCTCACGCCTGTGAAGACCATAGTTAAGCCGTATTTATCAGCAGCTTCGATAGACTCTTGGTCACGGACGGATCCACCAGGCTGGATGATGGTTATTTTCAGAAATAAGATATTTCTTACCTATATAGATTGGTAACCTTTTTTCTGTATATTATTGGCTAAGCTATTTTTTATCGATTGCAATAAATCACTATTTACTGAAAAAAGCATTTCTTTATCTTCAAAATAATCCCTGGTTTCTTCTTGAATTGGAATTGTCTTAAATTGTGACAAATCCAAAATCATAAACACATCAAAGCGCTTTTGATCAACTTTAAATTCAAATTTCGGTGTCACAAAAATTGACTCAGGATACTTATTAAAACATAGTTGACCATCTCTTTTAACAAAATAAATTAAAGCATTATTTTTTTGTTCTCTATTTAATCTATCCGTTTTGGTAAATGTTTCAAATAAAGTTTTCATTAAAGATTCCGAAATAACCATTCCTGGAATTATTCTATAAAATTCTCTCTTATTTTGAGCAACATCACATTCTGGGCTGATCTCAAGACCTACTATTTTAAAATAATCGTTATCCTCATTTGCTTTCTTTGTTGCAACTTTTATAAAACAGTCTCTCATTCTTTCTCTATTAACGATATTGTAATCAAGGAATGATTTATCATTGACACAAAACACTTGTCCTATACGACTAGGGTTTTCTATCGTATTAATATTAAACCAACTATTTACTCGCGAAGAATTAAATTCATATCTGTCTACTTCAGAGATTTTACTAAAATTCTCACTGCTTAGCTTGATATCTTCTATTTTATGATTTAAATACGATGAAAAAACAGTATTTAAACTTTGGTATGCAGCAACTATTAGCTGTTCATCTTCCACATTTTTTGAAAACTGCTCCAAATTAATATTAGATAATAAGTGTACTAACTGTTTTGCATCCATCCCTCGACTAACATCAGAAGTTTTCTTTATTAATTTCTGACTTGTTAACAATATTTTATTTTCCCAGCTTGAATAGAATTCTAGTAGCTCTATGCTACTTACCATTCTTTCTAATTCTTCTTGAAACTCTGCCACTTTATCACCGTTGAATTCATAGATAGAACCATTTTTTTTAAAGTAGTCCGCCTTATTTAGACATTTAATTTCTAGAGGCTGTAAATGGGGGTATCTGTTATATATTTGTTCCATATCATCATTGAACTCTTGAGCATCATCCTTATCCTTACTCCACAGCAAAATAAAATACGGACCGTTCTCTTCAGATATAATTCTATTTAAATTTGCAGTTATTGTGGAAGCTTGACTGGCGCTACCTGTCGTCCCCTCAGTTAAATTATAATCTAAAAAAACTAGTCTTGTCGCTTCTTTTTCAATGGTATCAGACGGTAAATTTTCAGGTTTACCATCATAATAGCGAAAAGACTTATTATTTTTTGATAAAAGTTTAATTAATGGTTCTGCTTCCGTATATTGATCATCTAAAATTACAATAGATCCATTATTAGGTAAATTAATCATATCCTATCTTATCCCTCCGACAGTGGTAAACTTAGTATAATAGTTGCACCTGATTGATATTCTTTCGGTAAATCCAAATCTTTATTTTCTGGAAAAAGTAATTGTCCTTTTTGTGAATTCATAATTTCGTTAACAATATTTAATCCTAGACCCAGTCCACCTTGTTTTTCTCCGACAAAAGGACGGATCATATCCTCTGGATTTCCTTGAAATCCTACCCCGTTATCTGCTATTATTAGCTCAACACGATCCTTCTCAGTTAGTACCGTATCAATTAAGATTTTTTTTTGTTTTTTTCCTGATTTATGTGTCCAGTATATTGAATTATCAATGATATTCATGATAGCAGACACAATTAAACCTTTGTCACACAATACCTTGTAATTCTTATCTTTATAAAGTTCGTCAAGAGAAATTTCATGTGCTTCTAGCCTAAACTCAACATTAAATAAAGCATTATTAATAATCTCTATAACAGAGTAGTTAGATTTTCTTCTGTTTCGTAATATTGAAGTATAGCCTTCAATTACATCCCGTAATCTATGCGTTAACTGATCAATTCTTTGAATCTCTTCAGAATTCCATGAAATAACAGAAAGTTCCTTTACAATTTTCTCCATCTCATGGATAACAATTGCATAGCTGCTTGTAGCTGATGAAGTTTTTACGTAAGTTTCTTTAATAAATTTATACTCTGACTTCACTCGATTTAGTTTATTGGAAATTTGTTTTTTTAGTTTTGTTTCAACATTTAAAGATTTAATCTCCTTATCCACATCATCAATAATATCAACTAAATCTTTGTTATCTTCTTTTAAGGATTGGCGTAGTCTATCCTTATCGATATTTCTTTCTCTAGTAAATTCAAATAAATATTTCTCGATTATATTTACAAACACTTCATAGCTCTGGTTGTCAATGAAACCTTCTCGATTTGCTTTTTCGACCAATCCCCTACTCTCATTACGTTTTAGAGATATAGCTCCTAAAATTATATTGTTACTCAATGAACTAGCCGGATTATTTACACGTTTTGAATCAAGATTGAGCCAATCATTTCCCTTTTCACCATAATCTAAAACACGCATATTATCACGGAAAATTCGTATCCCCCCATTTTCAGTCAGGTAGTCTTTAAAAGATTTCTTGTCTTCCATAAGAAAGCGAGTAACATCGGATGATTTATCAAAAACATATAATTCTATAGAAAAATCATTTATCCCATACTGTTCCATATAATTTTTAGATTTATCTTGAAAAAATTTAGCTGGGTCTTTACGTTTGCTATCACTGAAAAAATTAAGTGGAATTATATCTTTTTCTATCCTACGAGATTTAACTGACATATTGTCATAGGGTAAAAATTCATACTTAAAATCTTCAATATTGCCATCTTTAAACTTCGCTGTCGAACGGTATAAAGCAAATTGTTTAATCTGACCGAAATTTAACATCCCTTCTAGCCAATCATCATGTGTACTTTTTATATTAACTTTAAACGATTCTTGGGACTCAAACGGAGAATTCAATGAAACGATTTGTCTATATGTTTCACGAAATTTACGTTTATTCCACTGCTCTATATTTCTAATCTGAATCCTTGTTCCAGTGCTATTTATAAACTTCTTAGGTTCACGTTCCTCAATAGTAATTGGTATTTCATCTAAAAACTGATTTGAATCAAACTTACTCCAATCAATTTTAAAATATACTTCAAGATTTCCCTTCGATCTAGTAATAATTTCAATTTCTTTACCTAGTTTATGAATTCCGAATCGGCCAATTCCTTTTTCTCCAATCGGTAAACGCCCTAACTTAGTCTTCTTTTCTTCATCAACTTGTTTCTTTTTATGAGTATTTCCTGGTTGCATCCAGACATCTCTAATCGTTTCAAAAGACATTCCTGCTCCGTTATCTTCGACAACGATTTCCCCAAGCATTTCTGAGTCTAAATAAGATAAATTTACCTCACATTCTGTAGCATCAGCATCGTATGAATTTTTTATTAACTCTAATAATGCGATACCCTCATTTTTTATTAATTGATCCCCCAATTGAATTAAAATTTGAGCTTTCGGTCTAAATTTAATTTCTGCCATCTCTTATTCCTCATCAATAAAATATTCCTCTAATTTTTTTGCAATGTAATAAGCCATTAAAGGAGGTACTGCATTGCCAATTTGAGTAAATGCTGCTGTTCTAGGTCCTTCAAAAAAGTAATCATCAGGGAAAGATTGGATTCTAGCAGCTTCTCTGACACTTATGGAGCGGCATTGCTTAATATCAGGATGTATAAAATAGTGCCCATCCTTAGCAATATGTGCAATCATAGTGTGAGAGGATGGTAAATTTGAAGCTAACACTTTAAACCTATCTAAAAATGATTTCTGATTTTTATGGGTAATCAAGTCCTCAGGTAATAAATCATATCGCAATCTTACTCTACTTTTATCCCACAAATCAATAGCTCTAGCATAAATTTCTCTATCTCTGTTATTCGTATATCTTGAAACATGCCATGTCAATGGAGCATCACTATCTCTTATAAAACTCTTAACTAAATAATCATTCGTTCTAGACACATACGTATTATCTTCAGTATCAATATCTAATTTAGCTAAATCATTCAAAATACATTTTACACTTGCATTCGGAAAATTTATTTTTTTAAAAACAGGGTAAGAAAAATTAAACTCTTCTTTCCATCCGATTAAAATTACTCTTTTACGTTTCTGTAAAACACCAAAATCTTCCGCATTTAAAACCTGGTATTCTACTTTATATCCTGATTTCGAAAAAGATTCTATAATATCATCTAAAATTTTACCACTTTCAGCAGTTAAAATTCCTGGAACGTTTTCAAAAATAAACATTTTGGGAGAGTAATGGGTAATAAATTTTACATACAGTTTATATAAGTAGTTCCTAGGATCATCTTTCATACCTGTAACACTTACAGATCGTCCCATTACAGAGTATGCTTGACATGGCGGTCCTCCAATTACTAAATCTACTTTTTTGGTTTCTGTATATCTAACATATTTATCTACCTGCTTAAAAACTTCATATATACTATTATCATTAAGTTCTGTATTGATAACACTTTCTAAAATTTCCTTAGGGACCTTTCCCCATAACTCTTCCCTAGATATTTCTCTGCGAAGGTATTGATAATAGAAATCAATCTTCCTATTTTCTTTTAAATAGTAATATGACAACCTTGTTTTTAATGTGTTACAAGCATGTAAATTCATTTCCACGTGAGCTAATGGTTTATAATTCCCTGTTCGTTTGAATCCTTCCGACAATCCCCCTGCTCCGGCAAATAAATCTATATATTGTATTTTAGCTTTCATTTAAATTCGTACTCTTTTTATCTTTTTACTTTTTATTATACCATTTTTATGAAAACGTTTATTCATTTATAGTCAAAACTTAATAAAATAATGATTTTTTAATTATTTTAAAAAACACTTCTACCATGTATGTCTTTAATATTAAAAGTACTCAGCTAATACGCTAAGTACTTTCATCTTCTTAATGTCTAAAATGTCTCACGCCTGTAAAGACCATGGTCAAGCCATATTTATCCGCAGCTTCGATGGATTCTTGGTCACGGACGGACCCACCCGGTTGGATGATGGCCTTGATACCTGCTTTAGCGATTTCTTCCACGTTATCCGCAAATGGGAAGAAGGCATCTGAAGCAAGAACAGCGCCGTCAAGACGCTCTTTGGCTTGGTCAATCGCAATACGGACGGAAGCTACACGGTTAGTTTGACCTGGACCAACACCCAGTGTCATGTGGTCGTTGGTTACGATGATACCGTTTGATTTGACGTACTTGATAGCCTTCCAAGCAAACTCAAGAGCAGTCGCCTCTATCTCAGTTGGCTGGCGTTTGGTCACCACTTGCCAGTCAGCTGGGCTTTCTTTGACCACGTCTTGGTTTTGCACCAGAAGTCCACCTACTACACCTGTGTATTCTGCTTCCACTTCGCTAGCGTCTTGGGCATCAAATGGCAAAGCAAGGATGCGCAAGTTTTTCTTTTTATTGGTTAAAATAGCTAGCGCTTCGTCTGTGTAGCTTGGTGCGATGATAATTTCAAGGAAAACGCCGTGCATCTTCTCAGCTGTCGCAGCATCCACCTCACGGTTGAGAACGACAATTCCACCAAAGATAGACACTGGGTCAGACTCATATGCATAGTCCCAAGCAGTTTCGATGTCATCAGCCTGACCAATACCGCACGGGTTCATGTGTTTGAGAGCCACAACGGTTGGACGGTCTTTGAAGTCACGGATGATACGAATCGCCGCATCAGCATCACGGATATTATTAAAGGACAATTCCTTACCGTTTAGCTGTTTGGCTGAAGCAATCGAGTAGTCTGTCGGCAAAGCTTTTTGGTAGAAGTCTGCATCCTGCTGAGGATTTTCCCCATAACGCATTGCTTGTTTGAGGTCATAGGTCAAAGTGAGTTTTTCAGGTTTGCTTTCACCCACTTGAGCTGTGAAATACTCTGCAATCAAGGCGTCATAAGCCGCTGTGTGACGGAAAACCTTGGCTGCCAACCGTTGGCGAGTTTCGTAAGTCGTTTCGCCATTAGCTGACAATTCGTCAAGAACCACCGCATAATCCACTGGGTCTACCACAACTGTTACGCTGGCGTGGTTCTTCGCTGCTGAACGAAGCATTGATGGCCCACCGATATCGATATTTTCAACGGCATCCGCATAAGTCACATCTGGTTTAAGAATGGTTTCCTTGAATGGGTAAAGGTTGACCACAACAAGGTCAATGAGCTCGATTTGATTGTCTTCGGCCGCTTCCAGGTGACTATCCAAGTCACGACGAGCGAGGAGTCCACCGTGTATATTTGGGTGAAGGGTCTTGACACGGCCATCCATCATTTCTGGGAAGCCCGTCACATCATCGATGGCAATGGTTTCCACCCCAGCATTATCAAGGGTAACCTTTGTCCCACCTGTCGAGATAATCTCCCAACCAAGTTTTTTGAGTTCTTGGGCAAATTCAACAATACCCGCTTTGTCTGAGACGCTGATTAAGGCGCGTTTAGTCATGTTTGTTCCTTTCTTTGTATCAAGAGGTGCTTTCACATCATTTACACTAAAGACTGGCGTTCATAGTCTGTAAGCTGATTTCCAAGTTCTTTTAACAGTTTTATGACCTCAAGCTTACTAGTTTCACTTTCGTACACATTTCGCAGTTCTGCATCTGTCGCACCAATCAGGGTTACAAATTCCACTTTTCCATGCGGAATATCAAGAGGCTTAGCTAAATCATCAGCAGCAGTCAAAAATCCTGTCAGACTAGATTTCTGCTGAGCATCAATTCCTACCGTTTGCTTGGTATAAATGTATTCCTCTGGCAAAACCACTTTACCTGTTTGAAAAATATATCTTGCCACATACTGTAGTAAACCACAGCCATTTTTGATTTCTTCTTCGTCATTATTTGATTTCTTTAACTTAAAAGTTAATTCAATCCCATAGCCACTGTATTCAGGGTCGTCGCTTTCTTTTGTATATAACTCTGACAAACCATAGCTGACAAAATGCCAAAAATCTCCCGCATCATAAACACTGATGCCATCAAGCGGATCTGGACCGCCCAACATATACTTGATAACTGTCCCATAATGAAGTGGATTGGGTTGATCCGGATATAAACGATTAAACTCTGCATCGATCGCATGCCATCCTGGAGTGCTATCATCTGTATTTTCAGTTTCAACAACAATTTTGCCTTCATCTTCAATTGGTGCCTCTTCATCTGAAGATTTCTTCTTAAAAAAATCAAATAAACCCATAATATCCTCCTTATCTGCTGTTAGACCGTCATAAAATCAGCTCTGATTTCGTTTTTATCTTCTCTCCACTCCCAAGCTATCCAGCACCTCTGGATACAACTTGTACTCAACCTCATGAATCCGAGCTTCAAAACTGTCAATGGTATCATCAGCTAGCCGTGGTACACGGACTTGTTTGATGACCTTGCCTGTATCCACACCTGAGTCCACCCAGTGAATGGTCACGCCGCTCTCAGCGACACCAGCATCCCAAGCATCCTCAATCCCATGAGCTCCTGGAAATTCTGGCAGGTAGGCTGGATGAATGTTGATAATTCGGCCCTCATAGGCTGCCAATAAGGTTGGTCCAACGATTTTCATGTAGCCTGCTAGACAAACCAAGTCAATCTGGTGTTCTTCCAAGAGTTCGACAAGTGCTGCTTCGTAGTCTTCCTTGTTGTCAAACTCCTTGAGTTCAAAAGCATAGGACAGGACGCCGAGCTTGTCTGCACGTTCCAGCACATAGGCATCACGATGGTCTGAAAAAACAAACTCCACTGGAAATTCTTCGGCAATCACCTGAAAATTTGAGCCGTTACCAGAGGCAAAAACCGCTATTTTTTTCATTTGATGATGACACTTTCGTTTTCTTTCTTAACGATGCGACCAATTTCATAGACTGGTTCATCCAGTAATTCCTTGACTCGACCTACATTTTCAGGGCTAACTGCCAACATGAGGCCAACACCCATATTGAAGATTTCAAACATTTCCTCATGCTTGATTTCACCGTATTTTTCAAGGGCTTTGAAAATCGGAAGCACTGGAACTTTGCTTTCCTCAATCTCTGCAGCTAGATTATCTGCAAACATGCGAGGGACATTTTCGATAAATCCACCACCTGTGATGTGGGCAATACCGTTGACCAACTCTTCCTTGATAAGTGGCAAGACATCCTTGACATAGATACGAGTCGGCTCAAGAAGAACTTCCTTGAGTTTCTTGCCTTCCAATTCTGGCAAGACTTCCTCACCTGTGTAGTTCGCAAAGACACGACGGACAAGTGAGTAACCATTTGAGTGAATCCCACTCGAAGCAAGTCCGAGAAGAATATCTCCCTCTGCTACCTTTGAACCATCAATGATTTGAGATTTTTCAGCCACGCCGACCGCAAATCCAGCCAAGTCGTAGTCATCTTCGCCATACATACCAGGCATTTCAGCTGTTTCCCCACCGATGAGGGCAGCACCAGCCTGCACACAGCCTTCTGCCACACCAGCGACGACTTGTTCTAGTTTAGCTGGTTCATTCTTCCCTGTCGCGACGTAGTCGAGGAAATAGAGGGGCTCCGCACCTGCAGCGATGATATCGTTGACACACATGGCCACACAGTCCTGCCCAATCGTGTCATGCTTATCATACTTGATAGCCAGCATGAGCTTGGTTCCGACACCGTCAGTCCCTGAGATCAAGACCGGTTCTTTGACTCCTGTTTTTGAGAGGTCAAACATGCCACCAAAGCCACCAAGAGCTCCCATGACACCCGCACGCTCCGTACGAGCCACATGCTTTTTGATCCGCTCAACAACTTCATAACCCGCTTCAACATCCACACCCGACTGGGCGTACGCATTTTTATTTGTCATCTTCTCTTCCTTTCCTTTCATGGAGAGTCTTTATCCGTCTATTTGTAAAAACTGGTCTTATCCCCCAAGCTTCTACGATATTCTTCCTCATAGTCGTAGAGAGGAGTTGGGTAGTCTCCATCAAAATAAGCGACACAGAGACCACCGTTCGGCGCCTCTGTTTCGATGCCGATAGAATCAATCAAGCCATCAATCGAAAGATAGGTCAGGCTATCCGCACCAATGATTTGGCAGGTTTCTTCTACCGTATGATTGGCCGCAATCAGCTCCTGACGCGTCTGGATATCAATCCCGTAGAAACATGGATAAGCTAGCGCAGGGCTTCCAATAGCAACGTGAACTTCTGTCGCACCTGCTTCTTTCAAAAGCTGAACGATACGGCGAGAGGTTGTCCCACGAACAATGGAATCATCAATCATTACCACACGTTTGCCTTTAACAACACCCGAAACGGCTGATAGCTTCATCCGCACTCCTTGCTCCCGCAATTCTTGAGTCGGCTGGATAAAGGTGCGTTGGGTGTATTGGTTTTTGATCAGACCCATTTCATTTGGCAGACCGGATTCTTCTGCAAATCCCATAGCTGCACTAAGCGAGGAATTTGGTACACCGACCACAATATCCGCTTCGTGCTTAAATTCACGTGCCAATTGGGCCCCCATACGTTTGCGAGCTGTATGGACATTGACCCCATGGATGTTAGAGTCAGGGCGAGCAAAATAGATATACTCCATAGAACAAATCGCCAACTGGGTATCATTCGTATAACTATCGTACTGGATACCATTGTCATCCACAATCACAATTTCCCCTGGTTTTACATCACGAATCCACTCAGCACCGATGACTTCAAAGGCACAGGTTTCAGACGAAACCACCACCGCTCCGTTGGCCATTTTTCCGATAGAAAGCGGACGGAAACCATTAGGATCAAGCGCAGCAATCAACTTGTCCTCAAACAGCAGGATATAAGCAAATCCACCTTTGACAAGGCTGAGCGCCTCTTTGATTTTGCCCATCAAGTTCGGATTGTGACTCCGGCGAATGAGGTGGGCCAAGATTTCCGAGTCCGAAGTTGAACTGAAAATAGCTCCTCTTTGTTCCAATTCTTGCTTGAGCGATTCTGCATTGGTCAGGTTTCCGTTATGAGCAAGTCCAAACTGCATATCATGAAAGCGAAAGAGGAAGGGCTGGATGTTGTCAACAGAAGCTTCGCCAGCAGTCGCATAACGCACATGCCCAATCGCGCTCGCTCCAGTTAGTTTATCCAAATTAGCAGGATTTCTGAACACTTCTGATAAAAGCCCCATATCACGATGACGCTTCAAGTTCCCCTGATCATTGGAGAGGATTCCCGCCCCCTCTTGACCACGGTGCTGAAGACTATGGAGCCCAAAATAGGTCAATTTAGCAGCATCTGGATGCCCCCAGATACCGAAAACACCACATTCTTCATTAAGAGATTTTACTTCGTATGTCATTTTTTATACCTTTTATTTCCCTGTGAAATAACGCACAGCCGACGCGAACAGGTGCTGGTCTTTATTTCCTGGGATGTTTTGGAAGAGACCGTCTTCATAACGTTCTGAGTGTCCCATTTTACCGATGATTTGACCATTCTTGCTGGTAATTCCTTCGATGGCATTTACAGAACCATTCGGATTGTACTTAGAATCCATACTTGGTTTGCCGTCAAAGTCAACGTATTGGCTAAAGATTTGACCATTGGCACGGAGCTCTGCAAATTCCTCAGCCGTCACGACAAATTTCCCTTCACCGTGCGATACTGGAATGGCATGGATATCGCCCACTTGTACTCCAGCTAACCATGGTGAGTTGGTATTGGCAATTCGAGTTTCCACCATCTTAGCCACGTGCTGGTTGGCATCATTGTAGAAGAGGGTTGGGCTAGTACTGTTAGCATCCTCGAAGTTCCCGTATGGAAGAAGACCTGATTTGACCAAGGCCTGGAACCCATTACAGATACCGATAATCAAGCCACCACGAGCGATAAAGCTATCAATAGCTACACGCACTTTTTCATTGAGTAGGATGTTGACGATAAACTTAGCTGATCCATCCGGCTCATCCGCAGCTGAGAAACCACCCGCGAAGAAAAGGATATTAGCCTTGCCGATATTGTCAACCATAGTTTCAACTGACTTGACAATAGCCTCTTCATTCAAGGTCACGAATGGCACCAAGTTAACCTCTGCACCTTCTTTTTCAAAGGCCTTAGCTGAGTCATATTCTGAGTTGGTTCCTGGGAATACTGGGATGTAAACCACCGGTTTTTCAATAGTTTCCTTGGCTTTGATGACTGCGTCAGAAGCGACAGCTGGCACTTCTTCCAATTCTTTAGCTTGGGCAAATTCAGTGGGGTAAACTTCTTCCAGTTTCCCTTGGAAGGCACTGTCAAGTTTCTGTCCATCTAACTTCACACCGTTGACAACGAGTGTAAAGTCTGCGCTTGTTTGACCGATTTTCTTCACTCCAGCGATTTCTTCAGGAGATGTGAAGACAAATCCGCCTAATTGAGCTGTCAAGGCTATTTCAAGTTCAGGCAAGGTCACCTCTGCACCAATATGGTTCCCAAAGGTAGCAAGTGCCAAGCTTTCAAGGACACCTCCGTATTTAACAGCTGATGCAGATGTTACTTTGTGTCCAGCTTGGATGGTTTCAAATTGAGCAAAATTAGACTTGATAAAATCAAAATCAATCTCTTGTGCCAAGGATTGACCTGGGATGTAGTAGATGTTTTCACCGGCAGTCTTGAACTCAGGAGAAAGCACCTTACGGCTATCTGCTGTTGTCACCCCAAAGGCAACCAAGGTTGGCGGTACAGTCAATTCTTCAAAGGTACCAGACATGGAGTCCTTACCACCGATAGATGGCAAGCCAAGCTGGATTTGTGCTTCGATAGATCCTAGAAGAGCCGCTACTGGCTGACCAAAACGCTCTGCTTGTTTGTCCATCCGCTCAAAATACTCTTGGTAAGAGAAGCGAGCCTTAGACCAGTTTGCACCAGCAGCAACCAAACGAGCGGTTGCTTCGATAATCGCATAGGCAGCACCGTGGTATGGAGACCATTCTGCCACATAAGGGTTGAAACCTTGCGCCATGACAGACGCAGTATTGGTCACCCCGTGCTGAACTGGCAATTTCTGGACAGATGCCTCAGTTGGTGTGAGTTGGTAGCGACCACCAAGTGGGTGATTGACCGTTGAACGACCGACCGAGCAGTCAAAGATGGTCTGCAAGCCTTTTTGACTTGCATGGTTCAAATCAGACAGAACCGCAAGGGTATCTGCTTCAAGTGTGTTAGTACTTGTTGTGCGTTCTTCTGGGAGTTTGACATCCTTGTCCACAACCTTGGCATCAACGACTACGCGCACACCGTTTGTATCAAGGAAACGGCGTTCCAAGTCGACAATCGTTTCACCATTCCAGTGCATGACAAGATTTGGTTTTTCAGTCACTGTTGCCACAACAACCGCGTCAATATTTTCTTTATTACATTCCGCAACGAAGTCATCCACATCTTCAGGACGAACCACGACCGCCATCCGTTCTTGTGATTCAGAGATGGCAATTTCTGTACCATTCAAGCCTTGGTATTTAAGAGGAACCTTGTTGAGGTCGATTTCAAGACCATCTGCCAATTCACCGATAGCCACACAGACACCACCTGCTCCAAAGTCATTGGACTTCTTGATGAGACGAGTGACATCTCCATTACGGAAAAGACGTTGAATCTTGCGCTCTTCGATGGCATTCCCTTTTTGAACCTCAGCACCAGCAGTCTCTACAGACTCAACTGTTTGAACCTTAGAAGACCCTGTCGCACCACCGACACCATCACGTCCAGTCTTACCACCGAGCAATATAATCACGTCACCTGCTTCCGGTTTTTCACGGACTACATTTCCCTTAGGAGCAGCACCGACAACTGCACCAAGCTCCATGCGTTTGGCTACAAAGCCTGGGTGGAAGTATTCACGAACGTAAGTCGTCGCCAGACCAATTTGGTTACCATACGAAGAATAACCATGAGCCGCTGTCTTCGAAATGACTTGTTGTGGCAATTTACCAGCGCGAGTTTCCGAAATCGGAGCTGTAATATCACCAGCACCTGAGATACGCATAGCTTGGTAAACATAAGAACGGCCTGACAATGGGTCACGAATGGCGCCACCGATACAAGTAGCCGCTCCACCAAATGGTTCAATTTCCGTTGGGTGGTTGTGGGTTTCGTTTTTAAACATGAGGAGCCAAGGTTCCTTGACACCATCAACGTCCACTTCGATTTCAACCGAGCAGGCATTGATTTCGTCAGACACTTCCATATCGTCCAAACGACCATTAGCACGCTCATAACGACCAAAAATAGTCGCCATATCCATCAAGGTTTGTGGCTTTTCAGACCGACCTAGTTCCTCACGCATGGCAATATACTTGTCATAAGTCGCTTGCAATTGCTTTTGGAATTTAGAAGCTGAGAAGTCAATGTTTTTCAACTCAGTCTCGAATGTTGTATGACGGCAGTGGTCAGACCAATAAGTGTCCAAAACCTTGAGCTCTGTTTCTGTCGGCACGCGCCCGATTGACTTGAAATAGTCTTGGATAAAGAGCAAATCATCCACTTCCATTGCCATCCCTTGCTCGGCCTTGTAGCGAGCAAAGTCTTCTGCCGTATAACTTTCAAAGAAAGTCAATTTAGGAATGGTCTTGTCCGACTCTGAAAATTCCTGCTTGGCAATCCCTGTCGTGATGTCCTTGAAACGAGAATCAACTGGATTGAGCAGATAGTTTTTGACCGCTTCCAACTCAGTCGCATCAATATCTTTATTAATCAAGTAAAGTTGAGCTGTGTTGACTGTCACGTCACTCGAACTTCCCAGCAAAAGCAAGGCTTCCTGTGCCGAAGCTGCACGCTGGTCAAACTGCCCTGGCAAACTTTCAATGGCAAAGAAAGCATAGTTGGCAAGATCCGCTTGCACGGCCGCTTCGTCCAAGACATGATCTGTCACCTGCTCAGAGAAGATATGTTTTTCTGCAGGCGCAAACAAATTCTCTGCCAAGTCAAAGACATCATAAACTTGCACGATGCGAATACTTTTCAAAGTTGAAAGTCCCAAGTTGTGCTGGAGCTCCCTTACCAAACTCTCTGACTTGACTTGAAAATCAGCCTTTTTTTCAACAAAAATACGTTTATTCATCAATTCTTATTCCTTTATTTCAGCTCTTGCAATGTTCCCAAACATCCTTGAGGTTGTTATTTCAATTCCTGCAACTTTTCCCAAACAATCTCGTAAACGTCTGTCCGTTCTCCCAATCCCCTACGGAGTGTAAAGGTCTGGGGGACCTTTACAGCCTGAGTCCTTACATCTGAAAGACGAAGGTTTTCCGTTTCTAACAGCTTATTTCAAAGCCTGCAATTTCTCCCAGACAATCTCATAAACATCTGTCAATTCTCCGAGTCCTCTACGGAAAACATCCTTGTCCATGTGGTTGCCATCTGCATCCCACAAACGGCAGTTATCTGGTGAAAACTCGTCTGCCAAGATAATCTTGCCATCCTTGTCAAAACCGAACTCTAGCTTAAAGTCAATCAATTTAAGACCAATCTCAGCAAACCAAGCCTTCAAAAGTTCATTGATACGACGGGTTTCTTCCTTCAAGTAAGCAATCTGCTGATCATCCGCAATTTTTAGGAATTTCACATGCTCATCATTGATAAAGGGATCATCCAAATCATCATTTTTATAGTAAAATTCGACAATTGGAGTCTCAAATGCAATACCTTCTTCTACGCCAAAACGTTTTGAAAAGGAACCAGCCGTGTAGTTGCGGAGCACAACTTCCAAAGGAATAATCTCCACCTTTTTATTGAGTTGTTCCGTATCCGAAATTTTCTCCACAAAGTGAGTCGCTACACCAGCCGCATTTAATTTCTCAAAAATAAAAGATGAAATCTGATTATTTAACACTCCCTTGCCCGCAATCTGCTCCTTCTTGACACCGTTGAAGGCAGTTGCCTGGTCCTTGTAAGTTGAAATAATGAGATTTTCATCCTCAGTTGTATAGATATCCTTGGCTTTTCCCGAATAGATCAGTTGTTTTGACATTTTAAAGTTCGCCTTTCGTTTTACTTGAGCACATTCTACCACAAAAGCATGAAAAATTCAAGATTTTTTACGAATAAATAACGTATTCCTGTTTCAAGCGTAAAGAAAAACTGCAAGATAAGCTCTTCTTACAGTTTAAAAATCATTTATCCTCTGAAAAACACGAATATTACCCTTTATTCAAAAATTGATCCCAAAAATAACGGAGATAGCTTTTCTTTCCCGTAATCATCTGCAGGCGGCCTTCTAAACCATAGCGAAGTTTTTCAGCCTGCTCCGAAGTTAAATTAGTCTCCGCCTCAATTTTAAAGAAATTTCCTTGTTCAGTCTTTGTAGCTGTCGCATCAATACTTGTAATCGTAGAATCCAGGAAAATTTGATTCTTGGCATCATTAGTCGTAGTATAACGAACAGAGTCCCCAATCTTGACTCTAGCAACATCTTTTGAACTGAGATAAGCTGTGAGTTTGGTTTTCCCTTCTTTTTCCAAGGATGGGTAGAGTTGGGCTAGCAGGGTTCCTTCTGCGACCATGGTAGATTCACTAGTCTCAGGATTAAGGTGAAGCACCCCATCCTCACTTGCTGTAATTTTCCCCTTGTCCAGCAGACCTCCTTGGACTTTCTTACCCGATTCCGCCTCCAAAATTTTCTGATCTAGAAGAGTTAATTCCTGGCCAACTTTGACTAAGTGCTGAGACTTGAGCGATTCCAGCTGACTATCCAGTCCCGTTGCGTGGGCCTGCTGAGCCCCAGATCCCGCATACTGCACACGATAAGTAGCTAAACTAGACTCTAGCTGGGTGATTTGAGCATCCACTTGCGCAATAACTTGCGATTTAGCGTGCGGATCTTCTTCACCTTGATTTTTATAGGTCTGGTAAAAAGAGTAGGCTGGATTCTGACTATCTAGTTGATCTCCCTTTTCAATCGCTGACTTGGCTGTTTTGTAGTCTCGTATTTTTTCCTCTGTTTGGCTGATAAGATTGCCAATCTCGGCCTGGCTCTGACTTGCTGCCGCATTTTGAGAGGAGATGTTGGCATTTTGCTGCGAAACATTGCTCCTAAGACTACTAGCTTGGCTGAGATAGTCTCGAAACATCTCTTGGTAACCAAACTTATCCGCCTCTGGAAATTGATCACTCCCCTCTTTCAAACTGGATTGCAAATACCCCAACTGCTTTTTTTGATCCTTTAGCATCTCCAATTGACTAGCATATGCCTCAACCTGGATAGCCTCCGCTCCTTGCTGGTACTGAACGAGCAGATCTCCTTGCTTAACCAACTTGTTTTCTTCCAGATAGTTGCCCACAATGCGTTGATTGCTAGTCGACTGGATGTTGGCAATGATCCGACTAGGTTCGACAGTTGCTCTGGTAGATAAACTAATCTCCTTCTCTGCAAAAACTGCAAATCCCAGTAAAAACATGAGCAGAAGTGACATAGGTAAAATCACCCGACTGGAAAAATTATGGTAACGACGATTATAAAACTCCGCACTTTCTAAAAATTCTGGTTTCATCTTCTCCTCTTTCTAGCTATTGACCAAATGGGCATAAAAGCCATCCTGTGCAAGCAAGTCTGCAGGGGTGCCTTCTTCGACAATCTTGCCCTGATCCAAGACAACAACCTTCTCTGTCCGCTCAGCGATGGTCAAGCGGTGGGCGATGAAAATAAGGGTCTTGTCTAGTGTCATGAGATTATCCACGATCCGCTTCTCTGTCAAGATATCCAGACTGCTGGTCGCCTCGTCCAAGATCAAGACAGGCGCATCTGTCAAGAGAGCACGCGCCAGAGCGATTCGCTGACGTTGTCCACCTGAAATTCCAGCCCCATCCGAAGTTAATTCTGTCTGGTAATTCAGTGGCATGCGCTCGATATCCTCTCGAATCTCGGCCAATTCGACTGCCCGTAAGATATCCTCTTGAGTCGTCCCCTCCTTGGCTCCCAAAAGAAGATTCTCCAAAATCGTTCCGTTAAAGACATAGGGCTGTTGAGGCAGATAGTTGATATACTGGCGCAGGGCTTTTTTATCAATCTGATTGAGATTGACACCACCCAGACTAATCTCCCCTTGACTTGGGTCGTAAAAATTAACCATCATCTTGGCCAAGGTGGTCTTTCCTGACCCTGAAATCCCCACAAAAGCCACCTTAGACCCTTGCGGAATGGTCAAATTGATATCCGACAAGACGTCACGACCATAGCCATACTTGTAGTGAACCTGTTTAAAGGTCATATCCCCTTTCATCATGCTCAAATCTTCTACCGTTTTCTTCTCCTCAAACTCCGAAGCTACTAGATAAACCTCATTTAAGCGATTATTGGCAACCTGCGCTGTCTGAAGTTTGGTTTGTAGGTTAATGATATTTTCCAAAGGATTGGTAAAGTAAACAAGCAGGGTGTTATAAGTAATCAGCTGACCCAAACTCATTTTCCCATCCATGACCAGAATAGCTCCCAGCCAGAGAACAGCAACATTGAGCAGGAGCTGGGCAACTTTTTTCAGTGCCTTTTGCTGGCTTTCTGCCCGACTGTAGGTAAAGGATTTTTTCAGATAAGCCACAAATTCCTTATCAATCTTTTGATAGCGTGAACTTTCACTGGTCAAAGACTTAATGGTCTCAATACCGTTGATGTCCTCGATGATAGAAGAAGACAGAACCGCATTAGCTTCCATGGTATCCCGATTCATCTTTTCAAAAGGCTTCATAAAGGCAAAGATAATCACTGTATAGATGGGAAGCGCAAGCAGACTAATGAAAAAGAGTGTCATATTTTGTGAAAACAAGACCAGCGAGATAATCAAAATCGTCGACACATCTAGGAAAATCGACAGAATGGTCGACGCCAGCGCATCGATGATACTGTTGGCATCTGTAAAACGAGAAACGATTTCTCCTGTCCTGCGTGTCGCGAAAAAGGACATCGGCAGGTGAAAAACATGCTTGATGTAGGACAAAATCACATCGATGGACAACCGTTGACCCAGAACAAGTAAGAGGTATTCCTGCGCATAAGACAAAATCTGCTGGAGAATATAGACGATGACCAGCCCAATAGAGATAATACCCAGTGTCGAGCGCATCTGGTCTGGTACGTAACTATCAATGATGGACTGAAGATAGTAGGAACCCACGATATTGATCAAGGTCACCAAGAGTGTCGCTAGGACGATATTGGTAATTAAGCCATGCTGTTTGAGTAAGATCGGCAAGAAGGATAGGAGTCCCTGTTTTTTCTCCTTATGAGGTTTATAGTCCGGTGATGGTGCCATAAAAATACTAACCCCTGTCCACTCTTGCGCAAATCGCTCACGGGAAATCTTGGTCAGCTTGATACTAGGATCTGGATCAGCGATATGAATGTGCTTTTTATCCTGACCTATCACCACATAGTAGTGGAGCAACTTCCCTTCCTTGAGCACATGAGCCACAAAAGGAAAGGTCAAATCTGGCAAATCAAAGAGCGTCATATCCGCCTTGATAGCCCGCGTCTCAAACCCAATCTCCTCTGCCACCTTTACAAGTCCCAAAGCGGTCGTCCCATCCATGGTCGTCTTGGCTAACTCTCGTAGATGAGCCAAGGAGTAATAACTACCGTAGTAACCAAAGACCATAGCCAAAGAAGCCACGCCACAATCCATCTGATCCACCTGGGGACGATAGTGCCTTTTCCTAAATTTCATATCCTTCTCCTTTTTCTAATAATCTCTTTAAAAATTTGTAAGATTATTTTAACCAAATAAGGATGAAAACAGGAAAATATTCCTAAATAAACCATTTTTACGCCTAAAACGCACTTCAAAAAGCATAAACTATCATTTAAATGTAAAAAGCAGAACAAAAGTTCTGCCTGCTTAAAGTAACCGTTAAAAAATGAATGCCTAGAAATAAACTATTCTGAAATGATATTCTCTTTACTTCTATAAAGTGAGATAAATGTCATCAAAAATAATGAAATCGTAGGTATATCAAAACATTCAAACCACGTAGGTAGATTTATTTTGTTTACATCAGCCACAATTCTAATCATTAGATAAGCCATCGAGCTAGACAATACAATAAACTCTGGCCAAGCTTTTCCTAGTAATTGAACAACTTTCATCTCAAACTCCGATCTGATGGTTCATCAATTTCCAATCGTACTTTCTTTTGTTTTGTACTTGTATCCTACATAAAACAGACCAAGCAGAATTGGATAGGTTTCTGGATAAAACAGAGTATTGATCGGATTTTTCATAATCAAATACGTTGCGATATAAAGAATAATCGATACGACAAAATACCCCTCAGCAAATCCTAATAAGATTTTTTTCATAGCAGACTCCTATTTACCTGAAAAGAGTGCTCGAGTTGTTAAAATAGCTCCACCTGTATATACAAAACCTTTTACAAAACCAACTGCCACAGGGATAAGAAGGGGAAAGGCTCCCCCTTGAATTTCCTGCAAGTCCGTATCAGTCATTGTTTCAAATTTTAAAATAGATTTTTCCATATCATCTCCTCCTTCTATTACCATCTACTCGTCACATAATTATAACCTGCAATTCCTGCTGCAGTAATTCCACCAGCAATTTTAGCTGCTGTCACAGGATTAGCAATCACCCAAGCTACAATCGGCCATGCTCCCCCATTCACATCCGTCAACTCTTCTTCTGTAAGAGCTACAAAGTTCTGTTCCATGTTGTCAAAGTTTGTCATTTGTTTTCTCCTTATTTTTTCTATATATTTAATCTTTAACCTCTAAGCCACTTAAATAGCCAGATTGGGTAAATTACTGAAATCATTTTCTTCTCTCCTTTCTTTTTTCCTTACCTATCTATTTTCGAGAAGTAATTTAAAATGAACAGGTAAATTTCATTTATTTTAAATACCATTTGATCAACCATGGCAATAAGATTGGTAAATACATCACATAGTCTCCTTCCCTTTTCCTTACCTATCTATTCGAAAAACAATTCGAAAATGAACAATTCATTCATTTTTATTTTAAAAACCACTTAATGAACCACGGATAAAAACCAGTCACATACATAAATGTTCCTCCTTTTTCTTTCTCATCTCTTTATTCGCAATTTCTACTAAAAGTTTCTCTTTTTTCTGCAAATAAAAAACAACATGACTTGCATGTTGCTTTTGGCTATTTTTTATCTTTAATAATCGCTACTACATCCGCTACACTTTGAAGTTGGTCGATTTCCTCATCAGTGATTTCGATACCAAATTCATCTTCTAGTGTCAAAACAAACTCCATCAAATCCACTGAGTCCGCATCTAGATCGTCTTTCAAACTCAAAGCCTCTGTTACGGCAAAGTCTTCTCCCTGTCTCTCTTGGATAATGGTTACAATACGGTCAAAAATTTCTTTTTCTGTCATCTTTTTTATTCTCCTGAAAATTCACGCGCAGTCTGAGCAACTACGTCTGTTTCTAGCATGGTACGAATCTGACGAATCGTACTGTACACAGCATTGGCATCACTTGAGCCATGAGTTTTTACAACTGGCGCCTTGACGCCAAACAAGACTGCTCCTCCAACATCTGAATAGTTGAGCTGTGTCTTCAACCCCTTAAGACTATCCTTGAGAAGTAGAGCACCTAGCTTCGCTCGAAGGCCACCACCCGTAATAGCATTTTTAAGTAAGCCCATGATTCCCAAAGCTGTACCTTCGATAGATTTGAGAACAGCGTTTCCCGTGAAACCATCTGTTACGACAACATCCGCAACGCCATTCATCAGATCACGCGCTTCCACGTTTCCGACAAAGTTCAAACTTTCATCAGCTACTAACAAGTCGTATGTTTCCTTACGAAGCGGATCTCCCTTGCTGCTTTCTGTTCCATTGTTGAGCAAACCAACACGTGGTTTCGAAATCCCACGAACATTTTTCGCATAGAAGGAACCTAGGACAGCGTATTGGTGCAGATGATGGGCTGTATTTTCTGCATTGGCCCCAAGGTCTAGCATGTCAAACCCTTTTCCATCGATGGTCGGCAAGGTCGACATGAGTCCTGGACGATCGATATTTTTGATACGACCCACGATAAAGAATCCTGCAGCCAACAAGGCACCTGTGTTCCCAGCTGAGAGGACGGCATCTGCTTCTCCCTCTTTGACTGCCTTGGCCGCTAATACCATGCTGGCATTTTTCTTCTTACGGATAGCTTTTGTCGGCTCATCGTCTGAGTTGATTTTCTCATCCGTATGGATAATGCTGACGCGCTCTGTCGCCGTTAGATATTGCTTGATCTTACTTTCATCTCCGTAGAGTTGAATCTCAATATCTGAAAAATCAGCAAGGGCTTGATTGACACCCTCAACGATGGCTTGAGGTGCGTAATCGCCCCCCATAGCATCTACTGCAATTTTTTTCATTTGTTTTCCTCTTTTAGTAATTGTCCCCAGTCTGCTAGGGAATCAATAAATTTCTTTGATTTAAGGTGAATCCCAACGTACTCTTCGTAGAGTTGATCCATAAATTGGCGTAGCTCTTGCTTGATTTCAGACTTGAGCGAAATGGTCTCCAAGGTCTCAAAATCAATGGCTTGAAATTGATTGAGCAAATAAGGGATGTTGGGATTTAAATGGCAACGTTTCTCGTCCTCATGATAATGATCTGGACAGAGGCAAGCTCCATATTTGAAAGAAAAGTCAAAGGCCTGACCAACCCGATGGCAAAAGACACACTCATTAAAATTAAGGCTAATCCCAAATCGGTTCAAGATTTGAATTTCAAAAATATTGGTCAAAACCTGATAATCTAAACCCTCTTCCATCAACTCTAGAGTCTTTCTCAAGAAGGCAAACAAGGGAGCATCCTGCTGATTATCCTGCAAACTAGCATCTGCAAGAGCCGCCACATAAGTCGCATAAGCCATGACAAAGAGGTCGCTATTGATTTTGGGAAAGGTCATCACCTCATGGTAGTCCTCGATGTAGCTAAGGCCGTCATCATTGATTCGCAAGAGAAATCGTGCCAACACCAAGGGCTGAATAACAGGAGCTAGTTTGGATTGACCAGCGTGTTTGACGAAAAACATGCGCTTCCCAGCCTGCTCGGTGAAGATTTTGACGAGCTTATCATCCTCCCGAAAGTTACGATTGTAGAGTACGAGACCTTGACTCGTTATAGACTGGATCATGCTTCTCTCATGTACTCCTCAAGTCGTTTCATGGCCTCCCTGATTGTTTCCATGCTGGCTGCATAAGAAATGCGAACATAGCCTTCTCCGTAACGCCCAAAGGCAGCACCAGGGATAAAGGCAACAGCCTTCTTCTGGGCAAAATCCTTGAGAAAAGCAAAGGAGTCTTGATTGTAACCTGCTGGAATCTTAGCAAAGATATAGAAGGCCCCATCTGGTTTGATAATCTCAAAACCAAGAGCAGTCATCTTTTCGATGATATAATCTCGACGCTGGATGTATTCCTTCTTCATAGGCTCTGCGTCGTTTTTACCAGCGGTCAAGGCTTCTACTGCAGCATGTTGGGCCATGGTGTTTGCCGCAGTAACCAAATATTGGTGACTCTTGATTAACTGAGCTGTGAAAGCTGCAGGAGCAAAGATAAAGCCTAAACGCCAACCAGTCATGGCATGGGACTTAGATAAGCCATTGATAATAATAGCTTGATCTCTCAGCATAGTTCCCAATGATACATGATTTTCCCCTGTATAGGTCAATTCTGAATAGACCTCATCACAAACAACGAAAATTTCATACTTGCCTAAAACGTCTGCCAAGGCTTCCAACTGCTCTCGACTATAGGTAATTCCAGTTGGATTGGCTGGATAGTTGAGAATAACTGCTTTGAGCTTGTCACCCTGCTCCAAAATGGCCTTTTCCAACATCTCAGGGGTCAAAACAAAACCATTTTCAGTTGTATCAATCTCGACAATCTCTGCCCCAACCAGATTGACAATCGGTTCATAACCTGGATAGGCAGGAGCTGGCAAGAGCACCTTGTCTCCCTCTTCCAAAATAGCTGTCAAAGTAGCAGATAAAGCCTCTGTCGCCCCAATTGTAACCAAGATTTCATTTTCAGGAGCATAGTCCAGTTGGTACTTTTCCTTAACAAAGTCACTGGCTGCCTGACGTAGAGTCAGCAAACCGCTCATCCCTGTATAGTAGGATTGGTTCTGGTCAATGGCTCGCTTGGCTACCTCCTTGATATGATCTGGCGTTGTAAAATCAGGTTCCCCCAAGGTCAAACGCAAGACCCCAGGAATCTCCGAAATAGCCTGGTCAAACTGGCGAATCAAGGAAACTTGAATCTTGTCTAACTGTTTATTAAAGCGCTTGGTTAAGTCCATAGATATCCCCCTTGCTTACAGAACATAGTACTATTATACTACAAAAGCTCCCTGACCGCAAAATCCATCTGAACCCCGCATTTTTCACTTTCTGTTTTACTTTTCTTCTCAACAGGACTATAATAATAAGTGCTTATTTTCGGAGGTTTATATGTCATTTTTATCAAAAAATGGAGCAGGCATCTTGGCCTGCCTTCTCATTTCTATCGTATCTTGGTTTCTGGGAGGATTTTTCCCCGTCGTGGGTGCACCTGTCTTTGCAATTTTTGCTGGAATGCTCCTCCACCCCTGGCTCTCACCCTACAAACAACTAGACGCAGGTTTGGCCTTTAGTTCCAAGAAATTGCTCCAGTATGCCGTTATCTTACTCGGTTTTGGTCTCAATATCTCGCAAGTCTTTGCAGTTGGACAAACTTCACTCCCCGTCATCCTTTCCACCATTTCGATTTCCTTAATCGTTGCCTACCTCTTCCAGCGTTTCTTTGCGCTAGACACGAAACTGGCTACCTTGATTGGAGTGGGTTCTTCTATCTGTGGTGGTTCTGCCATTGCTGCAACAGCACCCGTTATCCATGCCAAGGAAAAAGAAGTCGCCCAAGCCATCTCCGTTATCTTTTTCTTCAATGTCTTAGCAGCACTTATCTTTCCAACTCTAGGAACCTGGCTTCACTTATCAAATGAAGGCTTTGCCCTCTTTGCAGGAACCGCAGTCAACGATACTTCTTCTGTAACGGCCACAGCCAGCGCATGGGACAGTCTCTACCAGACCAATACCCTTGAGTCTGCAACCATTGTTAAACTCACACGAACTCTGGCTATTATTCCCATCACTCTCTTCCTCTCCTACTGGCAAAGTCGCCAGCAAGAAAATAAACAAGGCGTACAACTGAAAAAAGTTTTCCCACTTTTTATCCTTTATTTCATTCTAGCCTCTCTCTTAACGACTCTTCTCACCTCTCTCGGCGTGTCTAGTAGCTTCTTCACCCCTCTCAAACAACTCTCCAAATTCCTTATCATCATGGCCATGAGTGCCATCGGTCTCAAAACCAATCTGATTGCCATGGTCAAATCAAGCGGTAAATCCATTCTTCTTGGAGCCCTTTGCTGGATTGCCATCATCCTTACCAGTCTTGGCATGCAAGCATTGATTGGTACTTTATAAAATAAAAAGGTAGCCCATGGCTACCTTTTTATTGCTCAAGAATTAAGCGAGTATGTTCTCTCTTAATACAACGATTCATCACGATGTCATCGCATCCTCCAGCACGCAAGATTTCTTCCGCTTCTAGATTTTCAAGTCCTAATTGCGCCCAGAAAATCTTGGCATCTGCCTTGAGAAAATCACGCGCCACATCTGGTAAAAACTCGCTCCGTCGGTATACATTGACAATGTCCACAGGAAAAGGAATCTCAACTAGACTCGCATAAGCCTTCTCTCCCAAAATTTCCCCACCTGCAGCCTTGGGATTAACTGGAATGATTTTATAGCCCCGAGCTTGCATTTCCTTGGTCACTCGATTACTAGTTGTTTCCTCACGATCGGACAAACCCACTACCGCTAACGTTTTACTGGTTGTAAGATACTGACGGATCACACCATCACTTGGATTAATAAATTCTTGGCTCATAGAAATCCTCCTTTTTTCTCAGTATAGCATATTTTGAAAAGGCTTGCAGATTTTGACTATAAAAATCTCCTAGCAAGAAAAGAAACCTGCTAGGAGTTCTGTCTACTTCAAGTGAAAGATTAAATCTTTTTCTCAATACAAAATAGAGGAGAAAGAGGACGTTTTTCGTGGATACGGATAATAGCATCGCCTAGAAGATGAGCAATCGAAATTTGTTCAATCTTATCAATCAAACGCTCTTCTGGTAGGTAGATAGTATCCAAAACAACCAATTTTTTAATAGCTGATTTTTGGATATTGTCCATAGCTGGTCCTGAAAGTACTGGGTGCGTACAGCTTGCGTAAACCTCAACAGCACCTGCTTCAGCAAGAGCATCCGCCGCATGACAAATGGTTCCAGCTGTATCGATCATATCGTCAATCAAAATACAAGTCTTACCTTCTACCTTACCAATGATGTTCATCACTTCACTGGTATTCATCTTGTCTACACTACGGCGCTTGTCAATAATCGCAATCGGAGTTTTCAAAAACTCTGCCAATTTACGAGCACGAGTCACCCCACCATGGTCTGGGCTGACAACCACGTAGTCAGAGCCAACCATGCCACGACGTTCAAAGTAGTCCGCAATCAATGGAGCACCCATCAAGTGATCTACAGGAATATCAAAGAATCCCTGAATCTGTGCAGCGTGCAAATCAATCGTCAACAAACGATCTACCCCAGCAACTTCTAGCATGTTTGCAACGAGTTTTGCTGTGATTGGCTCACGCGCGCGCGCTTTTCTATCCTGACGTGCATAGCCATAGTAAGGCATAACAACATTGACAGATTCTGCACTAGCACGCTTCAAAGCGTCCACCATAATCAAAATTTCAAGTAAATTATCATTTACAGGTGAACTCGTTGATTGTAGGATAAAGACGTGTTTTCCACGGATTGATTCTTCAATGTTGACCTGAATCTCTCCATCTGAAAATTGGCGAACAGTCGATTTCCCCAACTCTATCCCAATTTCTTGCGCCACACGCTCTGCCAATTCTCTATTAGAAGAAAGGGCAAATAGCTTTAAATCAGAAAAAGACATGATTTCCTCCGGTATTTATGTATCACTTGTTTTTACACAACATTTTCCATCTACCATTGTAGCGCTTTTTCCTTTATTTTTCAATCAAAAATAAAACAAGAGCAAACATTTATACCCTTGTTTTATACTATTTTATATTAGCTATATTAAAACTAAAAATCCTACATTTTAACAATCGATTTTATGCTAGGATGAGATTTTTTGAGACAAAGTTAGTATACTTCTCTCATACTTCCTGTATCCACATCATAGACAGCACCTGAAATAACCACATCATCAGGAATCAGTGGAGACTCTCTAAGCAATTGCATATCCTCTCTCACACTCTCTTCAACATCCTGAAATGGTAAAAAATCTTGATCAGACACATCAACTCCGAGCTCGTGTTTCAAATGTTCATGAAAACTTTCATTTTGAAAGGTTTGAGCTCCACAGTCTGTATGGTGCAACACCACAATCTCTCTTGTCCCCATTTGTTGCTGGGAAATTACCAGTGAACGAATCATGTCCTCAGTTACTCGACCACCCGCATTCCGCAAGATATGAGCATCCCCAAGGGCCAAACCTAGAGCTTGCGCAACGTGTAGACGTGAGTCCATACAGGTCACGATAGCTACTCTGGTTTTGGGTTTAAGTGGCAGATTTAACTGCCCATGTAGGGCAACATAAGCCTGATTGGCTTGCATAAACTGTTCAAAATACGACACGATTCCCTCCTCAAAAATTTGACAATCAAATATTTCTCCTATCTTATCATTTTTAAGAAGATTTGTCACGGATTATGCAAAGACCTTTTTCAAAACTTCCTGAATAGTCGTCACACCAATGACTTCAATTTCCTTGGGTGGAGTGATTCCTGTCAAGGAATTCTTGGGTACATAAATCTTGGTAAAGCCCAGTTTTGCCGCTTCATTGATACGTTGTTCGATACGATTCACGCGCCGAATTTCTCCGGTCAAGCCCAGTTCACCCACAAAACATTCCTGAGGATTGGTAGGCTTGTCCTTGTAACTAGAGGCAATAGCCACTGCAACGGCTAAGTCAATAGCAGGCTCATCCAATTTCACGCCACCAGCAGATTTGAGATAGGCATCCTGATTTTGCAAGAGAAGCCCTGCTCGTTTTTCCAAAACAGCCATAATCAGACTTGCACGATTGAAATCAAGTCCAGTCGTCGTACGCTTAGCATTTCCAAACATGGTTGGTGTTACCAAAGCCTGAACCTCCGCCAAAATCGGACGGGTCCCTTCCATAGTCACCACAATTGATGAGCCAGTCGCTCCATCCAAACGCTCTTCTAGGAAAACTTGACTCGGATTGAGTACCTCAACCAATCCGCCCGACTGCATCTCAAAGATGCCAATCTCATTAGTGGATCCAAAACGGTTTTTGACTGCTCTCAAGATACGGAAGGTATGGTGGCGTTCCCCTTCAAAGTAAAGCACCGTATCTACCATATGCTCCAACATACGCGGACCAGCCAAGGTTCCTTCCTTGGTCACATGCCCTACGATAAAGATAGCAATGTTATTAGTCTTGGCCAGCTGCATGAGCTCAGCTGTCACCTCTCGCACTTGAGAAACTGACCCTTGCACTCCAGAAATCTCAGGAGACATAATAGTCTGGATGGAGTCAATAATGAGGAAGTCTGGCTGAATTCTTTCTACTTCTGCGCGAACACTCTGCATATTGGTCTCTGCATAGAGATAAAACTCACTATCAATATCACCCAAGCGCTCTGCACGGAGTTTAATCTGCTGGGCAGACTCCTCCCCACTGACATAGAGAACAGTCCCTACTTGGGACAGCTGAGTTGAAACTTGTAGGAGAAGGGTTGATTTCCCAATCCCAGGATCCCCACCGATGAGGACGAGACTTCCTGGTACCACTCCGCCTCCAAGCACACGGTTGAATTCCTCCATATCCGTCTTGGTTCGATTGACATTGATGGAAGTCACCTCAGCCAGTTTCATGGGCTTGGTTTTCTCACCTGTCAAGGACACACGCGCATTCTTGACCTCTGCAACCTCAACCTCTTCTACAAAAGAAGACCAAGACCCACAGTTTGGACAGCGTCCTAAATACTTAGGTGAGTTGTACTCACAATTTTGACATACAAATGTCGCTTTTTTCTTAGCTATAATAATTCTCCTTTTACGGTTACTCCGAAAGAATGCCACTTATACAATGTATTTTGAAATTTATTCTGGTTGGCAACTCCGACAGCAGACAAATCGACAGAAACCTGATAATTCTCCTTGACAGCTGCCAAGACGGAAGCCTTGACACAGAAATTGCCATCTACCCCTATAAACTCTATGCTCTTAGCACCATTTCCCTCTAAAAAATCTTTTAAATCTGGATTAGTAAAGCAAGAAGCCCGACACTTCTCAAAGATACGAGAAGATACAACTAACAAGTTGGTCGCAAATTTCTTCTTTCTATCTTTTCTCTCCCAGAAAAAACGATTGAGAATATAGATAACTCGGTCGCTGGGATAAGTAGCAATTTTGTCATTTACAGCTGCAGTCAGTTCTTCATGATATGCTTTTCCTACAGCAACATAATCTGACTGCATGTCTACAACTAATAAATAGTCTGCCATTTTATCCCTCTATTTCCCTGTCGATCCAAATCCACCAGTCCGCACGCCATCTGCCTCATCTCCATCTGCAATCAAGAAAGGAGCAAAGACAGCCTGAACCACACGTTCCCCAACTTCGAGAACCACTTCCTGATCAGTAATATTTTTCATCTGAGCAAAGATATGTCCTTCATTCCCTGGATTGCCATAATAGTCTCCGTCAATGACACCCACAGAGTTAATCAAGACCAAGCCTTTTTTACGAGGGTTTGAAGAACGGTCATAGAGATAGAGCACCTCTGTCGGTTGCATATAAGCCTTAACTCCTGTTGGGACCAATATAATCTCACCTGGCGCAATGACAGTTCGTTCGGCAACCTTTAAATCGTACCCAGCTGCATGAGCTGTCTCACGCTTAGGCAACAAATTTTCATCTGTAAAACTCGAAACCAATTCAAAACCACGAATTTTCATATTTTTCTCTTTTCTATAATCATTTATTCTAGGCTATTTTATCTTATTTATTCGAAAAAAGCACGAAAAAAGAGCACACAATTCACATCGCTTAGGGCTGCTGGATTCCTCCCCTGACCCGCTTCACGCAGAACTGTTGCTCCACTAGTTATTATACCACATTCCCCTCTATTTTTAAAGAGAAATTATTTTTTCCGTCGATTTCGGAAAAAGTCCTGCATAATCGCTGCACAGTCATCTTCCAAAATTCCCGTTTCCACCTCTACACGATGATTGAGACGCTCATCTGTCAAAATATCGTACAAACTTCCAGCTGCACCAAATTTCTGATTTTTAGCCCCATAGACCACCTTTGGTATACGAGCTAGCCCAATTGCCCCACTACACATCACACACGGCTCAATGGTCACAAAAAGGGTACAATCCAGCAGACGCCAGCTCTCCTCACTCAGATTCGCATTCTCTATAGCCATGATTTCTGCATGCATGACCGCCCGTTGCAACTCCTCGCGCGCATTATGTCCCCTACCAATGATTTCTCCATCCTTGACAATCACACAACCAATTGGAATTTCATCGTGCTCTAAAGCAATCTCAGCCTCTCTCAAAGCCTCTCTCATAAAAGCTTCTTTTTCTTCAACTGTATAATTCATCGTTCTTCTCTTTTCCTACTTGTCGATTTTATTATTATATCATGATTCTCAAGACAAAAAAAGCCACCGAATGCGGTGACTTAATAGGGAGATTATTATGAAAAAGAAAAGTTTAGGATATTTGTTACAACAAGTTAGGAGGTCTTCTTGTAACTGTCTATAGTATACCCAACCTGTCTTAAACTAATCTTAAAAATCTCCTATGACCAAACACTTTCTAAAATATTAGTTTGTTCACGACCAGGACCTACTGAGAATGTCGAAATGCGAACACCAACCAACTCACTTACACGACGAACATAGTTACGTGCATTCTCAGGAAGGTCTTCCAAATTACGGACTCCAGTGATGTCTTCTGACCAACCTGGCAATTCCTCGTAGATTGGCTTGCAACGTTTCAACTGCTCAAGACTAGCAGGATAGTAATCAATACGTTGACCATCAAGATCATAGGCGACACAGATTTTCACAGTATCCAAACCACTCAAAACATCTATAGAGTTCAATGAAAGATTGGTAATCCCAGATACACGGCGGCTGTGGCGCATCACAACTGAGTCAAACCAACCCACACGACGTGGACGACCAGTTGTTGTACCATATTCATGACCTACTTCGCGAATGCGATCTCCCACTTCATCAAATAATTCAGTTGGGAAAGGTCCGTCTCCTACACGACTTGTGTAGGCTTTACAGACACCTACAACCTTGTCAATCTTACTTGGACCAACACCAGACCCAATTGTCACACCACCAGCGACAGGGTTTGACGACGTAACAAATGGATAAGTTCCTTGGTCAATGTCCAACATGACACCTTGAGCACCTTCAAACAGTACACGTTTGCCATTATCAAGCGCATCGTTCAAGATAACAGATGTATCTGTCACATACTGCTTGATTTGTTGGCCATACTCGTAGTACTCTTCAAAAATATCATCAATTGAAATAGGAGTACTGTCATATAATTTTTCAAACAGACGATTCTTCTCCGCAAGATTGCGTTCCAAACGCTCACGAAAAATTTCTTTATCCAAAAGATCTGCAATACGAATTCCAACACGAGCAGCTTTATCCATATAGGCTGGACCGATTCCCTTGATTGTAGTACCAATTTTATTGTCGCCCTTAGCTTCCTCTTGCAAACTGTCTAATTCAATGTGATATGGTAAAATGACATGCGCACGATCCGAAATGCGCAAATTATCTGTTGTCACACCTTCTTCATGAAGATAATTCAACTCTTTTACTAGAGATTTAGGGTTTACAACCATCCCATTCCCAATAACAGAGATTTTTTCAGGAAAGAAAATTCCAGATGGAATCAAGTGCAACTTAAATTTCTTACCATCAATCACAATCGTGTGACCAGCATTATCACCACCTTGATAACGAGCAATTACCTCTGCATTAGCTGAAAGAAAATCTGTAATTTTCCCTTTACCTTCATCACCCCACTGGGTACCTACAACAACAACTGAAGTCATAATAAAATTCGTCTGAGCTACTAGCAGCTCGTCCTTTCTCATATACATGGCAGGAATTTCACCCGCAATTATATCTTACAATTTATTATAAGAAAAAAACACTATTTTATCAAGAAGAAACAGTAGAAAAGATTTGGAAATTCTCTCATTTCTAAATACAGAAGCCTTTTATTATAAGCTAATTCTATATTTTTTAAAAACTAGCTACAACTATCGTTCGTAATTATGATATAGATGCTTCCTATTGGATAAGAGTTGTACCACCTTGCAGGAATTTATCTAGATATAGACGATAAGCTGTTTTAAAGTGATATAGTGAAAAGTCCCTATCACTTTTTATTTTAAATCGGATTAAGTAATATAGTAAAAAACGAAGATGAAGTGATTCCCACTCTGAACAACTCTGGCCTAAAGAGGCATATTCTTGTTCAACTAGTTTCAAAAAGACAAATGCTCGATCATAAAATTTTTGAATCATATAAAAATTCCCTTTCTTATTAGTAACACTAGTCTAACAAAAAAAAGAACTAAAAAAGCTTCAAATCCTATAAAAGAAGAATTTAAAGCTAAACGAACTGAAAATAAAATAAAGAGGTAATTACAGATTTAAAAATTAAAATTTGAAATTTCAACAATCCACTATATTTATAAATAAAAAAACGCTCAATTGAACGTTTCAATCTATACTCCGCCAGTAGGACTCGAACCTACGACATCATGATTAACAGTCATGCGCTACTACCAACTGAGCTATGGCGGATAAAAGCTAAGCGACTTCCATATCTCACAGGGGGCAACCCCCAACTACTTCCGGCGTTCTAGGGCTTAACTACTGTGTTCGGCATGGGTACAGGTGTATCTCCTAGGCTATCGTCACTTAACTCTGAGTAATACCTACTCAAAATTGAATATCTATCAAATACCAAGAAAACCTCACACTTCGTATTCTCAGTTACTTTGGATAAGTCCTCGAGCTATTAGTATTAGTCCGCTACATGTGTCGCCACACTTCCACTTCTAACCTATCTACCTGATCATCTCTCAGGGCTCTTACTGATATAAAATCATGGGAAATCTCATCTTGAGGTGGGTTTCACACTTAGATGCTTTCAGCGTTTATCCCTTCCCTACATAGCTACCCAGCGATGCCTTTGGCAAGACAACTGGTACACCAGCGGTAAGTCCACTCTGGTCCTCTCGTACTAGGAGCAGATCCTCTCAAATTTCCTACGCCCGCGACGGATAGGGACCGAACTGTCTCACGACGTTCTGAACCCAGCTCGCGTGCCGCTTTAATGGGCGAACAGCCCAACCCTTGGGACCGACTACAGCCCCAGGATGCGACGAGCCGACATCGAGGTGCCAAACCTCCCCGTCGATGTGAACTCTTGGGGGAGATAAGCCTGTTATCCCCAGGGTAGCTTTTATCCGTTGAGCGATGGCCCTTCCATACGGAACCACCGGATCACTAAGCCCGACTTTCGTCCCTGCTCGAGTTGTAGCTCTCGCAGTCAAGCTCCCTTATACCTTTACACTCTGCGAATGATTTCCAACCATTCTGAGGGAACCTTTGGGCGCCTCCGTTACCTTTTAGGAGGCGACCGCCCCAGTCAAACTGCCCGTCAGACACTGTCTCCGATAGGGATAACCTATCCGGGTTAGAGTGGCCATAACACAAGGGTAGTATCCCAACAACGTCTCCTTCGAAACTGGCGTCCCGATCTCATAGACTCCTACCTATCCTGTACATGTGGTACAGACACTCAATATCAAACTGCAGTAAAGCTCCATGGGGTCTTTCCGTCCTGTCGCGGGTAACCTGCATCTTCACAGGTACTAAAATTTCACCGAGTCTCTCGTTGAGACAGTGCCCAAATCATTACGCCTTTCGTGCGGGTCGGAACTTACCCGACAAGGAATTTCGCTACCTTAGGACCGTTATAGTTACGGCCGCCGTTTACTGGGGCTTCAATTCATACCTTCGGATTACTCCTAAGCACTCCTCTTAACCTTCCAGCACCGGGCAGGCGTCACCCCCTATACATCATCTTACGATTTAGCAGAGAGCTGTGTTTTTGATAAACAGTTGCTTGGGCCTATTCACTGCGGCTGACTTAAAGTCAGCACCCCTTCTCCCGAAGTTACGGGGTCATTTTGCCGAGTTCCTTAACGAGAGTTCTCTCGCTCACCTGAGGCTACTCGCCTCGACTACCTGTGTCGGTTTGCGGTACGGGTAGAGTATGTTTAAACGCTAGAAGCTTTTCTTGGCAGTGTGACGTCACTAACTTCGCTACTAAACTTCGCTCCCCATCACAGCTCAATGTTATAGATATAAGCATTTGACTCATATCACACCTCACTGCTTAGACAGACACTTCCATTCGTCTGCTTTAGTTAGCCTACTGCGTCCCTCCATCACTACATACTCTAGTACAGGAATATCAACCTGTTGTCCATCGGATACACCTTTCGGTCTCTCCTTAGGTCCCGACTAACCCAGGGCGGACGAGCCTTCCCCTGGAAACCTTAGTCTTACGGTGGACAGGATTCTCACCTGTCTTTCGCTACTCATACCGGCATTCTCACTTCTATGCGTTCCAGCACTCCTCACGGTATACCTTCTTCACACATAGAACGCTCTCCTACCATACCTATAAAGGTATCCACAGCTTCGGTAAATTGTTTTAGCCCCGGTACATTTTCGGCGCAGGGTCACTCGACTAGTGAGCTATTACGCACTCTTTGAATGAATAGCTGCTTCTAAGCTAACATCCTAGTTGTCTGTGCAACCCCACATCCTTTTCCACTTAACAATTATTTTGGGACCTTAGCTGGTGGTCTGGGCTGTTTCCCTTTCGACTACGGATCTTAGCACTCGCAGTCTGACTGCCGACCATAATTCATTGGCATTCGGAGTTTATCTGAGATTGGTAATCCGGGATGGACCCCTCACCCAAACAGTGCTCTACCTCCAAGAATCTTTATGTCGACGCTAGCCCTAAAGCTATTTCGGAGAGAACCAGCTATCTCCAAGTTCGTTTGGAATTTCTCCGCTACCCACAAGTCATCCAAGCACTTTTCAACGTGCCCTGGTTCGGTCCTCCAGTGCGTCTTACCGCACCTTCAACCTGCTCATGGGTAGGTCACATGGTTTCGGGTCTACGACATGATACTAAGGCGCCCTATTCAGACTCGGTTTCCCTGCGGCTCCGTCTCTTCAACTTAACCTCGCATCATATCGTAACTCGCCGGTTCATTCTACAAAAGGCACGCTCTCACCCATTAACGGGCTCGAACTTGTTGTAGGCACACGGTTTCAGGTTCTATTTCACTCCCCTCCCGGGGTGCTTTTCACCTTTCCCTCACGGTACTGGTTCACTATCGGTCACTAGGGAGTATTTAGGGTTGGGAGATGGTCCTCCCAGATTCCGACGGGATTTCACGTGTCCCGCCGTACTCAGGATACTGCTAGGTACAAAGACTATTTTAAATACGAGGCTATTACTCTCTTTGGCTGATCTTCCCAAATCATTCTTCTATAATCTTTGAGTCCACATTGCAGTCCTACAACCCCGAAGAGTAAACTCTTCGGTTTGCCCTCCTGCCGTTTCGCTCGCCGCTACTAAGGCAATCGCTTTTGCTTTCTCTTCCTGCAGCTACTTAGATGTTTCAGTTCACTGCGTCTTCCTCCTCACATCCTTAACAGATGCGGGTAACAGGTAGTACCTGTTGGGTTCCCCCATTCGGAAATCCCTGGATCATCGCTTACTTACAGCTACCCAAGGCATATCGTCGTTTGTCACGTCCTTCTTCGGCTCCTAGTGCCAAGGCATCCACCGTGCGCCCTTATTAACTTAACCTTATTTTTTGACCTTTCAGTCATAAACTCTTTTAATACTACAGCGTTTCGGTTTATTTTCTTGTTACTATTTGATATAGATATTCAATTTTCAATGTGCATTACTTGGTGATCTCTCACCAATGGAGCCTAGCGGGATCGAACCGCTGACCTCCTGCGTGCAAAGCAGGCGCTCTCCCAGCTGAGCTAAGGCCCCACAAGACCTCTCAAGACTAAACAAGACCAATGTGCAGTTCCTTATCCTTAGAAAGGAGGTGATCCAGCCGCACCTTCCGATACGGCTACCTTGTTACGACTTCACCCCAATCATCTATCCCACCTTAGGCGGCTGGCTCCTAAAAGGTTACCTCACCGACTTCGGGTGTTACAAACTCTCGTGGTGTGACGGGCGGTGTGTACAAGGCCCGGGAACGTATTCACCGCGGCGTGCTGATCCGCGATTACTAGCGATTCCGACTTCATGTAGGCGAGTTGCAGCCTACAATCCGAACTGAGACTGGCTTTAAGAGATTAGCTTGCCGTCACCGGCTTGCGACTCGTTGTACCAGCCATTGTAGCACGTGTGTAGCCCAGGTCATAAGGGGCATGATGATTTGACGTCATCCCCACCTTCCTCCGGTTTATTACCGGCAGTCTCGCTAGAGTGCCCAACTGAATGATGGCAACTAACAATAGGGGTTGCGCTCGTTGCGGGACTTAACCCAACATCTCACGACACGAGCTGACGACAACCATGCACCACCTGTCACCTCTGTCCCGAAGGAAAACTCTATCTCTAGAGCGGTCAGAGGGATGTCAAGACCTGGTAAGGTTCTTCGCGTTGCTTCGAATTAAACCACATGCTCCACCGCTTGTGCGGGCCCCCGTCAATTCCTTTGAGTTTCAACCTTGCGGTCGTACTCCCCAGGCGGAGTGCTTAATGCGTTAGCTGCGGCACTAAACCCCGGAAAGGGTCTAACACCTAGCACTCATCGTTTACGGCGTGGACTACCAGGGTATCTAATCCTGTTTGCTCCCCACGCTTTCGAGCCTCAGCGTCAGTTACAAGCCAGAGAGCCGCTTTCGCCACCGGTGTTCCTCCATATATCTACGCATTTCACCGCTACACATGGAATTCCACTCTCCCCTCTTGCACTCAAGTTAAACAGTTTCCAAAGCGTACTATGGTTAAGCCACAGCCTTTAACTTCAGACTTATCTAACCGCCTGCGCTCGCTTTACGCCCAATAAATCCGGACAACGCTCGGGACCTACGTATTACCGCGGCTGCTGGCACGTAGTTAGCCGTCCCTTTCTGGTAAGATACCGTCACAGTGTGAACTTTCCACTCTCACACTCGTTCTTCTCTTACAACAGAGCTTTACGATCCGAAAACCTTCTTCACTCACGCGGCGTTGCTCGGTCAGACTTCCGTCCATTGCCGAAGATTCCCTACTGCTGCCTCCCGTAGGAGTCTGGGCCGTGTCTCAGTCCCAGTGTGGCCGATCACCCTCTCAGGTCGGCTATGTATCGTTGCCTTGGTGAGCCGTTACCTCACCAACTAGCTAATACAACGCAGGTCCATCTGGTAGTGATGCAATTGCACCTTTTAATTGACTATCATGCAATAATCAATTTTATGCGGTATTAGCTATCGTTTCCAATAGTTATCCCCCGCTACCAGGCAGGTTACCTACGCGTTACTCACCCGTTCGCAACTCATCCAGAGAAGCAAGCTCCTCCTTCAGCGTTCTACTTGCATGTATTAGGCACGCCGCCAGCGTTCGTCCTGAGCCAGGATCAAACTCTCATTAAAAGTTTGAGTTCTCACTCATTTCTGTCACTGACAGATTTATTGTTTTTTCATTGTTCAGTACTATAACCTTAGTTATAGTGCCCTGCACATTGGTTCGTCTTGTTCAGTTTTCAAAGGTCTTTGTCACTCATTCTCTCGAGCGACAACTATATTAGTATATCACAGCTACCTGCCTCTGTCAACAGATTTTTTAAACTTTTTTCAAGTTTTTTTAACCGCAATACACCATAGTCCGTACGGGATTCGAACCCGTGTTACCGCCGTGAAAAGGCGGTGTCTTAACCCCTTGACCAACGGACCTGAGTTTTTCAACTCTTTCTATTATACCTACTTTTTTACCTTTGTCAAGGACTTTTTTCAGTGAAGTTAATTTTTTCTTTTCTTCACTAATTTAACCACTGCTTCTGTCCGTGCAGTGTGGGGAAACATATCGACCGACTGGATATACTGGAGGTCATAGACTTTTACTAGTTTAACCAAATCTCGCGCTAAGGTCGAAACATTGCAGGATACATAGACCATTTTGTCTGGAACGTAGGTCAGAATGGTTTCCAACAGCTTATCATCTAAGCCTGTACGAGGAGGGTCAACTATCAAGGCATCCGCTCGGTAGCCATCACATTAGAACATAAAAGAGAGGTTGAACCTCTCTAAATTTATTTTTCTTCACTCATTTTTGATTTCACTTCATTATAAGATAGTGCATGGGATTCCTCTTCTACTGTCTCAGGCATTTTTCCTGTTTCGTAAAGAGATTTAATCTGTGTACTATCTAATGTTTCGTATTTCAACAATGCTTCTGCAATCAACTTATGAGTTTCACGATTTGACTGAATGATTTCAGCTGCTTTGTTTCGTGCCTCATTTAATAATGAACGAACTTCCTCATCAATCTCATAGGCTGTTTGTTCTGAAATTGATTTTTGAGGACTTTGTGCACCAAACATAGCATGATTACCTTCGTATTGAACTGGGCCAAGTTTTTCACTCATACCGTATTCAGTGACCATTGCACGCGCCATCTGTGTAGCTTGTTCAAAGTCATTTGAAGCTCCTGTCGTTTGGACATTAAAGATAATCTCTTCAGCTACACGACCACCCATCAAACCTGCTAATTGTTCTTTCATGTCTTCCTTAGATAGAAGCATTTGATCCTCTTTCGGAAGCGCAATCATGTAACCACCTGCACGTCCACGTGGTACAATGGTAACTTTATGAACAACACGGGCATTTGACAAGACTAAACCAACAATAGTATGTCCAGCCTCATGATAAGCAACCAATTCCCGTTCTCTTTGTGATACTGTTTTATCCTTCTTAGATGGTCCAGCAATCACTCTGTCTTCTGCCTCATCAATATCTGAAGCATCAATGACTGACTTGTTGCGACGGGCTGCAACCAAGGCTGCCTCATTTAGAACATTTTCCAAGTCAGCTCCCACAAAACCTGGAGTTTGTTGGGCAACTAGTTTCAAATCCACATCGTCTGCCAGAGGTTTATTTTTAGCGTGAACTTTCAAGATTGCTTCACGACCTTTAACATCAGGGCGACCAACTAAGACTTTTCTATCAAAACGTCCTGGACGGAGAAGAGCTGGATCTAGAACATCTGAACGGTTCGTCGCAGCGATAACAATAATTCCTTCATTTCCCTCAAAACCATCCATCTCAATCAAGAGTTGGTTCAAGGTTTGTTCACGTTCATCATTACCTCCACCAAGACCGACACCACGTTGGCGACCAACGGCATCAATTTCATCGATAAAGATGATGGCTGGCGCTGCTTTTTTTGCATCCTCAAAAAGTGAACGAACTCGGCTAGCCCCAACTCCGACAAACATTTCTACAAAGTCCGATCCTGAGATGCTAAAGAATGGAACTCCTGCTTCTCCAGCAACCGCCTTAGCAAGTAAGGTCTTACCTGTTCCCGGAGGTCCCTCTAAAAGAACACCCGCAGGAATACGCGCACCAAGTTTGGTAAATCGTTTTGGATCTTTTAGGAATTCAACAACTTCAACTAATTCTTGTTTTTCTTCCTCGGCACCTGCAACATCTGAAAATCGTACCTTGATATCTTCTTTGTTAGCAGCTTTGGCCTTGCTACGTCCAAAACTCATTGGATTTCGGCCACTATTTCCTCCCATATTTCCCATCATAGAGAATAAGAAGAAGAAAAGAATAGCAAATGGCACAACAGAGACAAGGATATTGATCCACATACCGCTTGAACTCTCATGTTTGACTGTTACTTCTGCCTGATGTTCAGAAGCAAGTTTTTGCAATTCTGAAACTGTTGAATCAGACGGAAGAATAGTACTTGAGAATCTTTCTACTGTTGTAGCTGTAGGAGTGAAAAATTGAATTCCCGTTTCTTCTTTACTAGTCTTAGGATTTTTATAAACACCAGACACTTCAATGATGCTACCATTTGGCTGATAGGTTAATTCTTTTACATTGTCTGCAGTAATTTCTTTTACCAGTTCTGTATAGTTAATTTTTTCGCTTCGTCCAGCAGTATTTCCAGAGTAAAAATACTGGAATCCTGTCACTAGGAAGAAGATAATTAACAAGTATAGAAATGGATTTCTAACTAAACCATTATTTTGTTTTTTCATTAAAGATAAATCTTTCTAATTTGAATAAACTTCTTCTTTCAATACTCCGACATAAGGAAGGTTACGATAATTTTCTTTATAGTCCAAACCATAACCTACTACAAACTCATTTGGAATAGTAAAGCAAGTGTAATCCGCTTCAATTTCAACAACACGTCCCTCTGGTTTGTCTAACAAAGTCGCGATTTTAACAGAAGCTACTTCTCTTGCAATAAACATATCTCTCAAACTCTTCAAAGTTTGACCCGTATCAATGATATCCTCTACAAATAAAACATGTCTTCCTTTGATATCTTGAGTCACGTCTTGCTTGATATTGATGACACCACTACTTGCTGTTCCACCATGGTAACTAGATACCATCATGAAGTCCATCTCGATATGCGTATCAATATGTTTGACCAATTCAGCCATAAAAGGAATCGATCCTTTCAGAATTCCAATAAGAATTGGATTTTTCCCCTCATATTCTTTTGTTAGTTGCGCACCTAGCTTTTTAGCTGCTTCTGTAATTTCATCATGTGAAACGAGGATTTTTTTAATATCGTGTTCTAACATCTTTTTACCTATCTATTTTTTCTATATAAATCACAGTGTTCATTATATCATTTTTCGTGTTTTTACTCAAATCACTGGTCGCAATTCCTGAAATTGAGACAATTTCTCCAAATTGCTCAATAATAGGGGTTGTTTTTCGTTTTTCAATAGGGATTTTTAAATCTATAAATAAGCGTCTCAGTTTCTTTCGATGACCATTCAGGATAATAACATCGCCAGGTTTTCGACATCTAATATGTACAGATGTTTCCCGTGAAACCGTTACTTTTTGAACAAAATCCCCTTCAATAGGGATGCCAAAGGAAAATAAATAGCCCTTATATCGAACTTGATTTTGATAGTGTAACACAAGTTCATCTTCCTTTTCATCGGCCTGAGGACTGATTTTACAAACTCGAAAATTCTGATACTCTTTTATCAATTCGTAGCCATTTTTAAGAGAATGACGATACTGGCTTTTCGTTGTTAAAATCTGTCGAACTTCATCAAACTGAGCCTTCGTCAGATTTAAGTCTGGAAATTGATTAAGATAGTTTTGGAGCAAGATTCCTTGAGTTTGTTGAGAGTATGAAAATAGCTCATTCAAATCTTCCACATCAATTTGTTTCGAAAGCTCCGTTATTGTTGCTTGGTAATCTGAAATTTCCCTTCCTAAATCTAAAAGGGCGGATTTAAGACGAGGATTTTCTTTTTCAAGCTCTGGTAAATACCTATTTCGAATGCGATTGCGAAAATAGGTATTTTCCTGATTTGTTTGATCTTCAAAATGAACAATTGGTGGAAAATCCTTTTTATGAAAATGCAACAAGGGACGAATGATTTCAATTCCATCAACTACTTGTCTTTCTTTTATTCCTGTTAAATAACGGAGCCGACTTCCTCGAATCAAGCGCATCAAAATCGTTTCAACTTGATCATCTGCATGGTGGGCAGTAACCAAGGCAGTCGCTCCAATCTCTTTCATGATTTTCCTAAAAAAATCATAACGAAACTCTCGAGCACGCGCTTCTGAAAAGTCTCCTAAGAAGCTTGTGATATAAATAGGAAGTTCAGCTGCATCAGCTAACTTCCTTAGTTCATTTTCCTCCCAGTCAGATTCCCTTCTCTGCTTGTGATTGACATGTGCTAAAATCAACTCAATTTCTAACTCATTTTGATAAGTAGACAATAGCTGGAATAAAAACATTGAGTCCAGTCCGCCAGACAAAGCTAATACGACTTTAGAATGTTTTTTGAAATACTCTTTTCGGAGAAAATGATTTAAAAAATCCTGGTCCCTCATTTTAGAACCTCATAGACATCCTTAGCTATCTTAGCAATAGTATCATAATCAGAATTTTTGGTGAAAATGGAAAGAACGAAAGGAGAATCCGTATAAACAATGGCAGTGTCATGTTTAAACTCATCGGCATCTCCAATTTTATGAGCTACCTTAACCGAAACACCTTTTGCGATTCTTTGGTTGTCAAAATCAGTCTTACCTAGAGACTCTAGGACAAAACCATTCTGATTATAAATAGCTTCCATGACTTTTCCAGCCATTTTTGAAGAAGTCAGTTTATCATTCACATCCCAATCTTCGCCCATAATGGTGGACATTTTTTCTTTAAAAGCCCCGTCAGATTGATTGGTCACGTAATAACCTAAAATATTATGAGCAACATTATCAGACTCTTTTGTTACCTTGGTAATTAACTGTTGAAGACTGTATTCTTTGTTATCTTCTTTTTTAGGTAAGCTACCACTACCTTCTGGTTTATAGGACCCAGGGAAACTATTTACTTCTGGGATATACTTGAAGCTACTGTCTAGCGTATATTCCCCTTGATTTATCTTATCTTGAGCGTAATAAAGGTAGGCTAGTTTCAAGATGCTAGCTGCATAAAGTTTGCTGTCTTCATTCACCCCAGCCTCTTTAGCTGTACTCAGTTGTTTAACATAAATAGAATAATTTTCATTCTGATAGTTGTTTGATAAAACTTCTTGAACCTTCTGGATGCGATTGTCTTCTTCTGAGGTGAACTCTTTTGATACCCACCCAACTTGATTGATATGAAGAAATTCTTGTCCCTCAGCAAAGAGAGCTCTATCCACCGTTACGCGTTGATAGGGAGAGAGGGTTGAAGAAATTTCTTTCGCATCATAGGGACTGTTATAGATAACAAACCCCTGCTCCAACCATACTTGTCTATTTTGAGTTTGAACTTGACTTTGATCATAGACCAACCGCTTATCTGCAAGGATAAACTGGTGATTATCTAATTTAAAAACAGGAACACCTTGTCTATTCAAACGCCATTCTACTATTTTAAAGGTGGTTCCAGGAGTCAATTTACCAGACTCCTTGACAAGATCCTCATTAGCATAGACAGCTGTTTCTCCATATACCATTGGGGATTCCAGAGTTTCTTTATAGTAGAATCCATAATCAGACTCGGTTAGATAATAAATTTCTTGTGAAGAGTAAGGAAGCTGTTTTTCTGTGCTAACTACTCTTGAGGTTATGATAAAAGCAGGTAGCAATAAAACTACTAAGAACTTACGCATTCTTCTCTTCCCTTTCTTCTTGTAATCGTAATAAATGGTTTTTAGTTGCCAATTCCTCTAATTTTTCATCTGATAAACTTAGAAATTGCTCAACAACTTCCAATAAATTTTCCATGACATTACCTCGGAAGCAAATCAGGAATTGTGTAAATTGCTTCTCGTTTCTTTGAGTAATAGTACTTGGCGCGTGCATACTTTGCTACATAGTCTTCATCTTTCAACTTTGCAGCAAAGGCGGATTCCTTATCCTTTTCATCACTAAGAGTTTGGTACTGCTCTTTCAACTCTGTTAATTGCTGACGTCGTTGCAGTAACTGATCATAGCTTTGGGCCAAGTTATAAGTTGGTAAAATAAACAACAAGATCATCAAAATAAGGACCCAACCCATAAAACGATTTCGTTTTTGTCTCTCCTTCATCAGGTAACGACGACGTTGATGTTCATTTTGAATAAAAGAATTATTCATCTGTACAATATTTTTAGACATTTTCTTCTACCCGTGTTTCACTGAGAATTTCATACATACCTGCTGCATCTTCTTTTTTTGTACTATCTTTCATATCTAGTACTTTAACAAGCAACAACTTATTTCCAAAGCGAATTTCAACTTGGTCATCAACTTTCAAATCCGTTGAACTTTTGGCCAAGATTCCGTTCACCTTGATTCTACCTTTATCTGCTACTTCTTTTGCGACTGTGCGGCGCTTAATAATTCGTGATACTTTTAAATATTTGTCTAATCTCATTTTTATTACCTCAAATTATTATTGTACCATTTTTATCCTTTTTATAGAAGAAAAATGTTAAATGGGATTTGCTTCCTTTGATTCTTTTATCTCTAATAAACTTTCTCCAAAAATCAGCAAACCTTCTAAAATTTCATAATCCTTCTTGTTTCGGACATCAAATATAACTTCCATTAATCCTTTATTCTCAGCTATGGATGCTTTTAAGTTCGTTGCGGATAAGGCTTTAAAATAATCTTGAGCCAAGAATAGTCGTTGAGTGACTTTTTCAAATTGAACTGTAATCTTATTTTCTTTTCTTTCCACACGTTCTACAAATACCTTGTCAAAATATGACTTGACCAAACCAATCTCTAAAAGATAGGCCACTACGTCTGGGTATTCTCCAAAGCGATCCATCAATTCTTCTTGTAGTTCTTCATAGTTGACACGATTGTCAATTTGACGAATTTTCTTGTAAATTTCAATCTTATGTCGTTGGTCAGAAATATAAGTGTCAGGAAGATAGGCGTCAATTTGTAAAATCAACTCAGCATTTCCTTTGCTTCTTTTATTCCCATTGCCGTTCCGTTTAGCAATAGCTTCCTCTAGTAACTGCGAATACAATTCAAAACCAACAGAATCAATGAAACCAGACTGGGACTTTCCTAGGAGATTTCCTGCTCCCCGAATCGAAAGATCTCGCATCGCAATCTTAAATCCTGAGCCTAATTCTGTAAATCCCTTAATCGCTTCTAATCTCTTCTCAGAGACTTCACTGATTGATTTTTCTGGACGATACATGAGATAGGCATAAGCAATACGATTGCTACGACCGACTCTTCCTCTTAATTGATACAAGGTTGACAAGCCCATGTGGTCTGCATTTTCAATAAATAAGGTATTGGCATTTGGAATATCTACCCCTGTCTCAATAATAGTAGTCGTCACCAAAATATCATACTGACCTTCAATAAAGTCAAGTAGAGTATTTTCTAACTGAATTTCACTCATTTGTCCATGAACATACCCAATCGAAGCCTCTGGAATCAACTCCTGTAATTCTGAAACCTTCTGGTCAATCGTGTCAACTTTATTGTAAAGATAGTAAACTTGACCTCCACGCTCCATTTCACGCAAGACAGCATCACGAATGACACTATCATTCTTCTCTAATACATAGGTTTGAACAGGATAGCGATTGGTTGGAGGAGTTTCAATAACAGACAAATCTCGAATTCCCAGCATAGACATGTGGAGAGTACGAGGGATTGGCGTTGCTGTCAAGGTTAGAACATCTACTTGTTTTTTCAGTTCTTTCAAAGTTTCCTTATGCTTAACACCGAATCGTTGTTCCTCATCAATAATCATCAATCCCAAATCTGAAAACACAACATCTTTTGACAAAACACGATGCGTTCCAATCAAAATATCGACTTGACCATTCTTTAGTTTTTCAAGTGTTTCTGCCTGCTCTTTTTTACTTCTAAAGCGACTCAACACATCAATATTAACAGCAAAATTTTGGAATCGTTCCTTAAAATTCGTATAGTGCTGTTGCGCTAAAACCGTCGTCGGAACTAGAACAACCACCTGTTTGTGATCATTGACAGCCTTAAATGCTGCACGCATTGCAACCTCAGTTTTCCCAAAACCAACATCCCCAACCAGAAGTCGATCCATGGGATGAGAATCCTGCATATCCCTCTTAATTTCCTCAATACTACGAAGTTGATCATCCGTTTCAACATAAGGGAAGGCATCATCAAAAGCATGTTGCTCATCATCATCAGCCGAGAAAGCAAATCCCTTCAACTGACTACGCTCAGAATAAAGCTTAATTAAATCGTCAGCTATATCCTCTACCTGGTTCTTAACTTTTTGCTTGGCCTTTTTGAAATGACCATCATTTAATTTATTAAGTTTTGGAGCTTTTCCATCACTTGAAACATATTTTGACAGTAACTGAATCTGCTCTACTGGGATGGAGATTTGATCCCCATTTTGATATTGAACACTGACATAATCACGGTGAATCCCTTTGATTTCAATTGTTTCAATTCCTAGATATTGACCAATTCCATGGATATGGTGAACAACGTAGTCCCCTTTTTCAAGTTCATTATAATCTTTCAATCGCTCCGCATTTGACACATGTTGTCTTCTAAAACGACGTTTTAATTTCTTTTGAAAAATCTCATGTTCAGTAATCAAGAGAATTTTTTCATCTACAAAGTGAAAACCATGTCTTAGATTACCCTCAATCAAGTTTACAGATTCTTTACAGATACTTGACTTATCTCTGGAATCCAATTTGATCTGATATTCCTCTAAAACATCTTCCAACGTCTTACTTCCCATTGAATTGCTAGACTGCAAAATAATAGTGTAGTTCATTTTTTTGTATCGCTCAATTTCTTCTTTTAAAAATGAAAATTGATTGAAAAACTCTTGCATGGGGTATTGATTAAATTGATAAATGTGATCAAACTTAAGATTTCCTAAGCCCTTTTGCAGATTGGAGAAAAAGGTAACTGGACTTTGTTTTTTATAGGTTTGCTCTGTATCTGCAAAATACTGCATCCCAGAAAATGATTTACCATTCTGTAAATCTTCTGTAAAGTATTGTGCTAATTCTCTTTCAAAGGATTCATACTGATTCATCAATTTTTGATAGTCATCAAAGAATACTGGTGTATCTTTTTCAATATAATCAAATACAGTCCATGTTTCATCGTAACATAAGGACAAAAACTTTCGACTATCTGAATGTACTTGTTTTTGATGAAAACTTGACAAAATCTCTTCCAAATATGATTTTAAAATTGGTGATAGAGTCTTTGAAATTTGCTTTTCTAAAGCTGACTGTCCTCGTTGATAATCTTTTTCTCTCAAAAGTATGTCGCTAGCTGGAAAGATAGTGAGGTTGGTCTGATTTTCTTTCGATAATTGTGTTTCGACTTCAAAAGTACGAATACCATCTACTTCATCGCCAAAAAACTCGATTCGGAAAGGTTCTAACTGAGACATCTCAAAAATATCTAAAATATCTCCTCGAATACTAAACTCACCTTGTGTCCGTACTTGAGTAACTTTTCGATAGCCAATTTCCTTTAACTGGTGAAGTAGCTCGTGTTGGTCATATTCTTCGCCAACTGCAATTTTTATAGTACTTTCTTTAAATCTAGTCGGAGAGGGTAAAATTAACCGACTCGCTGCGATATTACAAACTAAAATCCCTTTCTTAGACGGATCACTCAAAAAACGCAAGGCCTCAACCCGCGAAATGATTTTTTCTTGCGAAGACATCAAAAACTCTACCATAGGAGAGTCATCAACCAAAAATGGATAGACAAGTTCCTCTCCTAAGAGAGAAAGAAGATCACTGATAATTCGTTCTGCTTCTCCATAAGTTGAAGTCAGTAACACAATCTTATTTTCTTTTTCTAGACTGCTTGCAATTGCAATAGCCTTGGTAGACGTTGATAAACCAAGTATTAGTTGTCTTTTCTTATCTATCAGATTTTGATGCCATTTTTTTATCTGGTCATTTTCTGAGAATAAATCTAATAAAGTCACCATTTAGCCGTTATACCTCTGCATTGTTTTCTCAAAGTTTTTCTCTTGTAAATAGTAGTTTACAGCATCGTCAACCTTGTCAATGGACTGTAAAATACCCACATAGTCATCCTGATCAAACTTACTTAAAACATGATGAACAACGGACATGCCTTTTTTAGGTCTTCCAATACCTATTTTAACACGGTTAAATATCTGAGTACCTATATGTTGAATAATAGACTTGATACCATTATGACCACCAGCTGACCCCTTTGCTCTTAAACGAATTTTCCCAACTTCCATGTCAAGATCGTCGTAAATAACGAGTAAATCTTCAATATCCAAACCATAGTAAGTCAATAAAGCATGAACCGCTTTTCCACTTTCATTCATAAATGTTGTTGGTTTGACGAGATAAATTTTTTCTCCATTGAAGAAAAAAGAAGCTAGGTCAGCTTGAAATATCTTGTCATGTGTAAAGGTGACATTTTGTTTTTTGGCCAATTGGTCAATCAACATAAATCCAACGTTGTGCTTGGTTTCAAAATATTTATCCCCTGGATTTCCCAATCCTACAAGTAATTTGGTCATTTATTTTTCCTTTCAAAAGCCAAAAGGGTTGGAATTTTTTTCCAACCTAATTGACACTATTTATTAAATATTATTAAACGTTAAAGCGGAATTCCATGATATCGCCATCTTGAACGATATATTCTTTTCCTTCTTCACGCAAGCGCCCAGCTTCTTTTACAGCCTTTTCAGATCCATATTTCACTAGATCCTCATATGACATTGTTACTGCACGAATAAACCCTTTTTCAAAGTCTGAGTGGATAATACCAGCTGCTTGAGGAGCTTTCATCCCTCGCTTAAAGGTCCAAGCACGGACTTCTTTTTCACCAGCTGTGAAGTAAGTTCCAAGCCCAAGCAAGTGATAGGCTGCACGAGTCAACTTGTCAACGCCTGATTCTGTCAAGCCAAGTGCTTCAAGAAACTCTTGCTTATCCTCATCGTCTAACTCAGAAATTTCTTCCTCAGCACGCGCGGAAATAACGACTACTTCAGCATTTTCTGTCGCTGCAAATTCACGAATTTTCTTCACATATTCGATAGAATCTGGGTCTCCAACAACATCCTCATCCACATTAGCAACATAAAGAACTGGTTTAGTGGTCAAAAGGAAGAGACCTTTGACAACCTTTTGTTCTTCATCTGTAAATTCGATGGTGCGAGCTGATTTTCCATCCTCAAGGACTGGTTTAATCTTTTGAAGAACATTAAATTCTGCTACTGATTCTTTATCTTTTTGCGTACGTGCCATCTTTTCTACACGCGCATAGCGTTTATTAACTGATTCTAAGTCAGCAAGAATCAATTCTAGGTTAATGGTATCAATATCTGCAAGTGGATCCACAAAGGCGTCTTCACGTCCTTGCTCGCGCATCACATTTTCATCATCAAAAGCACGAACTACGTGAACAATCGCGTCTACTTCACGGATATTGGCCAAGAATTTATTACCTAGACCTTCTCCTTTTGAAGCTCCTTTTACAATCCCTGCAATATCTGTAAACTCAAAGGTTGTTGGAACTGTCTTTTTAGGAGTAATCATTTCCGTT